>JAUSPL010000118.1 GCA_030656535.1 Gemmobacter sp. | reverse complement strand
CAGCGCCAGCCAGTCCACGCCCAGTTCGCAGACGAATTCCAGATCCTTGCGGTCCTTGTCCGACAAGGCGGCTAGCGGCAGCACCACGTCCGGCACGTTGACGCCCTTGCGGTTTGAAATCGTGCCGCCCACCACCACGGTGCAATCTGCGAAATCGGGGCCGCAGGTTTCGACCTTCAGCCTGATCTTGCCGTCATTGACCAGCAGGCTGGTGCCGGGTTCAATCGCTGCAAAGATCTCGGGATGTGGCAGGCAGACCCGAACCGCATCCCCCAGCGCGGGGTCAAGATCAAGCCGGAAGCCGGCGCCGGGCACCAGGTCTTCTGACCCGTTGGCAAACACCCCGACCCGCAGCTTTGGTCCCTGAAGGTCGGCCAGGATTGCGATCGGGCGGCCCACATCGGCCTCTATCTGCCGGATGATCGCGTGCCGGGCGGCAATGTCGGCATGGACGCCGTGACTCATGTTCAGGCGGAACACGTCGGCACCTGCTTCCCACAGCGCGCGGATCGTTGCGTAATCGCTGGACGCAGGGCCAAGGGTTGCCACGATCTTGACTTTGCGGTGGCGTCTCATGGGCTCATCCTCCAGAAAATGTTAGCGCTCACATCGGGCACAGCCTGTTTATTGCCGAAAACCCGCCATTCGGCAACTGGCGCTTTCCGACCCTGACAGGTAAACCGGAAAAACACCCCAAAGCGCAACAGGATCATGACGCCTCCACCCTATCAAACAATTGGAACCCAGCGACCCGGACGTTTTCTGGTGACTTGCGACCATGCGACCAACCGTGTTCCGGCGGATCTGGGCGGCACGCTGGGAATCGCTGCCGAAGACATGATGCGCCATATCGCCTTTGACCCGGGGGCAGCGGGGCTGACCTTGGCGCTGGCCGAACGGCTGGACAGTCCGGCCATCTTGTCGGATTTTTCGCGGTTGGTGATCGACCCCAACCGGGGCGAAGACGATCCGACCCTGGTGATGCAGCTTTATGACGGAACGATAATTCCCGCCAATCGCCATGTCGATCAGGCCGAGGTGACCCGTCGCCTTGACAGCCTGTACCGCCCTTATCACGCAGCCTACGCGCGCCTTGCCGCACGGCAACCCGATACGGTGATCGTGGCTGTTCATTCGTTCACGCCTTGTCTGCGCGGCCGTCCGCCCCGGCCTTGGCAGGTGGGTGTCCTTTATTCCCATGTTGATGAGCGCCTGAGCCGCGCGCTGCTGGCAGAACTGGCCCAGCGGCCTGATATCTGTACGGGTGA
Source organism: Gemmobacter sp. (assembly GCA_030656535.1). Classification (GTDB taxonomy): domain Bacteria; phylum Pseudomonadota; class Alphaproteobacteria; order Rhodobacterales; family Rhodobacteraceae; genus JAUSPL01. The sequence goes on along the minus strand of JAUSPL010000118.1, from coordinate 4,088 downwards.
CAATGAGCCCTATACCGGCCATCTGCCGGGTGACGCCATCGACCGCCACGCGCTGGTCCCGGGGCGCCACAATACCTTGATCGAGGTGCGCAACGACCTTATCACCACGTCAGCAGACCAGGCCGGATGGGCAGACCTTCTGGCACCGCTGTTGCAGCGCGCACTGGCGCAGGTCACCGCCTGAACCCTTTGCCTTTCGTCTTCGCACCAGTACCTTCATATCAGATCGTTTCGCCTGAACGACTCGTGCAAAGGGCAGACGGCCACCAATTTTTTGCGAAACAAGGACAAGACCCAATGGATGACGCCACCCGGACCGAGTTGGAAGCCGCAGCCTTTCGTCGCCTGATCGACCATCTGATGAACAAACGCCCTGACGCACAGAACATCGACATGATGAATCTTGCCGGGTTTTGCCGAAACTGCCTGTCCCGCTGGTATCAAGAGGCTGCAAATGAACGCGGCATTGCCATGGACAAGGATGCGGCGCGCGAAATTGTCTATGGCATGCCCTATGACGACTGGCGCGCAAAGCACCAAAGCGAAGCAAGCGCTGAACAGAAAGCCTCGTTCGAAACCGCCTTCCGCGAAAATGTCGGGTCGCGTGACGACAGCTGATGCTGGGGCCAGGACCAGGGTTGGCCGCGAATCGACGCGGCCCATTTCACCACGCGCGGTTGGCCTTTGGTGGTGGGGTTCAACTGGGGCGGGTGTGACCGTGTCGATGCTGGAAACACCAGTCAGATTTTTGCGGGATTAGCCGTGACTTTTGCGCTAATATCTTAAAATCATTTGACAAAATTTGGCAGAATTAATCATTGTCGAAGGTGTCTCGGTTTTCCTGAAGGGTGGAGCATTAAATGGGAATCTTTGCGATATTGGGGTTACTGACCATTGGTCTGATCGCGACGGCTTTTATCGGCAACAATGACGATGAAGACGAAAGCCCCGCACCGCCCGACGATGAAAACGAAATCCGTACCGGAACCGTCGGTGACGACATGATCAAGACCGATGCGGGCAACGATCTTGTCTTTGGTGACGCTGGCAATGATACGCTGGACGGCGCCGGCGGTGATGACATTGTGGTGGGCGAGTCCGGGAGAGACTTGATCCGGGGCAGCGGTGGTGATGACACGCTGATCGGCGGTGACGGCGACGATACGTTGACCGGTTGGACCGGAGATGACCTTTTGATCGGGGGTGCGGGCAACGATTCGTTGATCGGTGGTGATGGCGATGACGCGCTGGTCAGCGTGTCTGGCCGCGATACGCTGGACGGCGGTGCCGGGAATGACACTCTGATCGGTACGGACGTCGACGAAGACTTCGCCTTTGACGAAACCGTTTCGGAGCCTCTGGCCGAATTGCTGCAGCAATACTATGGCGACGCAGCAACTCCTGCTTTGACGGACCGGGTGATGGGGGCCCTGAACAGCCATGGCGCGCCGGGCGTTGATCTGCTGCGTGGGGGCGATGGCAACGATCTGATCGTGGGCGATTCCGGCGATACCATGGTGGGCGGGTCAGGGAATGACCGCTATGTGGTTGAATATGATGGGGTTGCGTCTGATTTTGATGCCGTGACGATCCGCGACTTTGATGCTGCATTGGAACGGTTGGATATATCGCTGGAAGACGATGTTCTGCGCGGCGATGTGACCCTTGCTGCGGTCGGGTCGGATACCGTTGTGTCAGTTGGTGGTGTGCCGGTGGCGATCATCAGCAACACTCTCCCGACCGCCGTGGCCCCGACGTCGATCCGGTTGCTGGGCGGAATGGCGCCGTCCATGGCGGCCTGACGGGGCATTGGACAAAATTCAACCGCCGGTGCAGCCCTGCGCCGGCGGTTTTTTTCCCGTTTGCGGGTATATGCTGTGTGCCTGACGGCGGATCAGACTGCGGATTTTCGGCTTTCTTCCAGATAGATCTCACGCAGACGGCGGGCTATGTGGCCCGGTTTCCCATCCCCAAGGCTTGCACCGTCGATTTCGACCACCGGCATCACAAAGGCTGATGCCGAAGTGATGAAGGCCTCATCCGCGACCTTGGCCTCATCAATGGAAAAGCTGCGCTCTTCGACTTCCATCTGCGCTTCGCGGGCAAAGCGCAGCACTGCAGAGCGGGTGATACCGTGCAGGATTTCGGTGCCAAGGTGGCGTGTGATGATCTTGTTGCCCACCACGATATAGGCGTTGTTTGACGTGCCTTCGGTCACCAATCCGTCTTCGGTGAACCAGGCGTCATCGACGCCCGCCTTCTTGGCCATCATCTTGCCCATCGACGGATACAAAAGCTGCACCGTCTTGATGTCGCGGCGACCCCAGCGGATGTCGGGAATCGAGATTACCCTGATCCCGGTTTTCGCTGCTGGATTGTCGGCAAGCCCGGGCTTGTCTTGCGTGAACAGCACCACCGTACAGGGCGTATCTGCGGGTGGAAACACGAAATCACGGTCGCCCGGGTTGCCGCGCGTCACTTGGAGATAGATCATGCCATCCTGAAGGGCGTTGCGCGCCACCAGTTCACGATGCAACGCCAGCCATTCGGCGTCGGTGTGTGGGTTGGTGATGTCAAGTTCGGCCAGGCTGCGGGCCAAGCGCTTGCAATGGCCGGCAAAGTCCAAAAGCTTGCCGTCAAGGACTGACGTCACCTCATAAACACCATCGGCCATCAAAAAGCCGCGGTCAAAGACAGAAACCTTGGCCTCATTCTCGGGGACATAGTCGCCGTTCACATAGACGGTACGGGTCATGCGGGTCTTCTCTCCCATGGCTGACGGGGCCTAGCCCCAAAGAGCGGCGTCGGACGGGTGGACCCCCGCTTCGTCATACCGCAGCGCGTGTTTGCGGTCTTGGGCCAGCAAAAGCGGGCCGTCAAGGTCCGTGTAGGCGGCACCTTGCGCTACCAGCACCGCAGGGGCCATTGCAAGGCTGGTGCCGACCATGCATCCGACCATGACGCCAAATCCCGCCAATCGGGCTGCATCCCGCAGGGCCAGCGCCTCGGTCAGCCCGCCAGTCTTGTCCAGCTTGATGTTGACCATGTCGTATTTGCCCAAAAGCCCCGGCAGGCTGGCGCGGTCGTGGCAGGATTCGTCGGCGCAGACTGGCAGCGGGCGGGCGATTTCCGACAGCATGTCGTCGGCCCCGGCGGGCAGCGGTTGTTCCACCAAAGCCACCCCCAGCCGGACAAGATGGGGGGCAAGGTCGGCATAGATGTCGGTGGTCCAACCCTCGTTTGCATCAATGATGATTTGCGCGCGTGGGGCGCCCAAGCGTACGGCTTCAAGACGGGGCATGTCGTCCGGAGTGCCCAGCTTGAACTTAAGGATGGGGCGGTGGGCGTGTCTGGCCGCCGCCGCGCGCATGGCCACGGGAGTGTCCAGCGACAGGGTATAGGCGGTGATCATCGGCCCGGGCGGCGCAAGACCCGCCAATTGCCAGACGCGGGTCTTGGTCTGCTTGGCCTGCAGATCCCACAGCGCGCAATCCACGGCATTGCGGGCGGCGCCTGGGGGCAGGGCGTGTTGCAGCGCGTCCCGGGTGATGCCCTCTGGCAGGGCAGCGATCTGGGCCATCACGCTTTGGGCGGATTCGCCATAGCGGGCATAGGCGACGGCTTCGCCCCGGCCGGTCAGGCCGTCGCGGGTCAGCGCGCAGGTCAGCACCTTCTGTTCGGTCCGGGATCCACGTGAAATGGTGAACACTTCAGCCAGCGGAAAGGTGTCTTCGGTGACGGTTATCATGGCGGGCCTTTGGTTTGGACGCGCTGCAACAGTGGCCCAAGGCGCAGGCGGGCGAAAGGCCCCTTGGTTGCCGCGCCGCCGCGATTATTGCTGCGGCGCAACAATGCCTTGCGCACGCCCCCGCAATAATCTATCGACTGGACGCAGAATCCTGAAATTTACTTGCGAGCTGCCATGTCCTTTCGCCTGCAACCCACGCCTCCCGCCCGCCCAAACCGGTGCCAATTGTTCGGTCCCGGATCGCGTACTGCCTTGTTTGAAAAAATGGCAGCGGGCGCTGCGGATGTGATCAACCTTGATCTGGAAGATTCGGTCGCCCCCGGTGACAAGGATCAGGCCC
>JAUSPL010000117.1 GCA_030656535.1 Gemmobacter sp. | reverse complement strand
ATAGGCCATCAGCATCTTGGACAGCTTCATCGCCTGATACTTGGCGATGTGATTGCCGACGACCTCGTGCGGCTTCTTGAAGGTCATGGTCAGCGTGGTGCCGCGTGCCTTGCGGGCAGGTGTGAAACCCGACAGCGTCAGGTCATCCGCCTCGATCCGCCAGCTTGCGCCCGCATAGGCGGCGGCGCGGGGGGCTGTCTCGGCGCGGGTCTGGGACTTTGCCATCAGCCCTTCGGCAAAGGCCGCCAGCGTGGCGATCAGATGCACGTCGTCAGTGGCGAAGGTGGCGATGTCCTGGTCCAGTTCCCACAGCGCGCCGTGCAGCGCGAGGGGCGCGTTGTCGGTCAGCACCTCTTCGACCCCGCCGACGTCGATCGTGGTTTCGCCCATATGCGGGGCCAGCAAAAAGGCCAGACTGTTGGCCAAAGCGTGCAGCACCACCAGCGCCTCGGCGGCCAGCAGTTCGGAAAACTCGGCTCGCTTGCCGTCGGGCAGGCGGGATTCAAGGTTTGCCTTTTTCAACTCGGCCAGACCTGTGCGGTCGGAAAAGGTTTCCCCCATCGCCAGCGAAATGGCCAGACTGCGGCGCAGGGACTGCAGGGCCGCCGCATGGAGCGGCGTCGGCAGGCCGTCTTGTTCGCTGGCGGTCAAGCGGTCCAGCAGGCGTACGCCGTCGGCCCGGGCAGTCGGGCGGGTGACAAGGCCAGGGGTGGTGGACCTGAAGCGCGGCCGTGTGCCTGTTCCGGGGGATCGTTCGGTCGCCGGTGCCGCTGCGTCTGTTCGGGGTTTGGCCAGGCGCGGGCTGTGGTCGAACCCTTCCAGCATGGCAAGGGCAGCAGGATAATGCGCGCGAATCTGGTCTTCGCGCAGTTCCATCGTGTCGCGGTTGGTGGTCATGCGCGGGCTCCTGTGCGGATGGAAAGGCTGCGGGGGGCTGCCCCCCGGCCCCCCGGGGATATTTGGGCAAGGCGGACCGGCGTGCGGCGCAGGCGACACATTTTCAGCGCGCCCTGACGACGCGGCCGCCGTCGCCGACCACGAATTTCGTCACGTCCCGAAAGCCTGGCGGGTTGCGGTCGGCCAAGACCTGATACGGGCGTTCGGGCAAGATGACATAGCGGTCGGTGCGTCCCGCGCCGGTGTCGGCACCGTGTCCGGCGAAGGGGTCAAGGGCGAACAACTGACGCTCGACCGTGGAAAACCAACCGGATTTTTCCTGTTTGATGCCAGACGCTTGCAGGTGTTCCAAGGTCCATGCAAGCGCCCAGTCCTGACCTTCGGGGGCCTTTGCCTCGGCCAGAACCTCGCCGATCGGGCCCGATTGCAGGGTAAACGACGACGAATACATCGGCCCCAGATGCAGGCGTTTCAGCTGTTTTGGGTGCAGATCGTCGAAATCCGCGTCAAATCCGGTGGCGATCGTCACCAGTTTCAGCCCGGCCAGCGCCTGAGCGGTCAGGTGGGCCTGAACCGTGGGCCAACGACGCTCGTCCCTGGGCAAGGGTGCGTTGCCGGAATCTTCGACTTCCATCAGGTAGATCACCGGCAGATTGGTCTGACTGTCATAGACCGCCCAGTGGATCATCCAGCGTTTGCGGCCGTCCTTGTCTGCCAGCCAAAGAATGTCGGGGTCGTTGCGCGCCAGAAACAAGCCGCCTTGCGTCAGCGTTTCATAATAGAGCCGCTGCGACAGAGTGAATTGCAGCCGCGTCGGTATGGTCAGGTCGCCGACGATCTGGCGGATCATCTGGTCCTTGATGTCGGTTTCCGATGCCATGGCCGCCAGATGTTTATCCGCCTGCGCGGCATCATTGGACATGAACAGCAGTTCCTGCGCCACGGGAAACCCGCTTTCATGCCGGTCGATCAACAGGCGCCCCGCCAGTGCGCCTTCGATGCGCCCGGTCATCAGGTACTTGAGCGACAGGGCCCGAAACGTCCGGGACAAAGCGTCGATATAGGTGCCGATGATCCGCGCCTCGGTCCGGGTCAGGCGAGTTTCGGTTTCAAGCTCACCGGCGACCCTGGGCAGGTAGCCGGTGATGCGATCGAATTTTGCAAAATAGCGCCGGGCGACAGCGGTGTCGTAGATTTCCGTGTGGTCTGGGGCAAGTTCAAGGGCCATGGTTGGCGGCTATTCCTGTCCGTAGGCGTTCTTGTCGTGTTTCTCGACGATCTTGGCGAACCGACGGGCAAAGCGTTCGTCCGCCTTTGCCTTTTGTTCAAGCACGTTGCGGGCAAAAACCATGTGGTCTTCGTGCGCTTCCAGCATGTCGGCCATGCGCTGATTTGTGGCGGCACCGATGCCCGCCATCGCGGCCTGCGCTTCCTGATCGGAATCCACCCCGATCTCGTTGATGCGGTGCGCCACATCCTGCTGCTGTGCCGTTTTCAGCGATTTTGACAGCGCATCATACAGCACGACGCGTTGTTTTGTGTCGGTTTGCAGCTTGTTAATCAGTACCATCTGGGTGGCCGCCTGATTTTGAAGGCTGTCCACCCAGGTCTTGCCCTTTTCAATATAGCGTTCCAGCGTCTGGGACTTTGCCAGCTTGACCTGTTCGTCCTGAACCATCGCGTTGTGGCGCGTGTTCAGATCGGCCAGTTCGGTTTCAAGCTTGGTGCGCGCCGCAGCGTCCTGTTCGACCGCGATGCGGTTTTCAAGGTCGATGATCTTTGGATCCAGCGCAGCGATGTCCGCCCGAAGCGATTCCAGCTCGCCCACGGTGACCTCGCGTTCGACCAGAGTTTCGCCAAGGTTGCCCTCGACTTTGACTTTCTGATCATTCAGCAGGTCCAGCTGGCCCTGCAAAAGCCGCACGATGATGTCGGATTTGGAAATCAGATCCTGCAACTTGTCGTCTATGGTCGCCATCCGCATGCGTTCTTGGCGCATCGAATCTGCTTTGGCGGATGAAAAGATGCCGACAAAGCTTTCCCAGCCCGTTTTCGACCGCATTTCGTCGAAATCCTTGGAAAACGCCGCGGTGACGTCATCCAAGCCCATGATCAGTTCGGCAATGTTGGCGTTCATCAGTTCGGTGTGGGCGTGCACATCCTGAAGTGTCGCGTTTTCGATGTCGATTTCAGGTGCCCCAAGCGCGATCTTGGCGCGCGCGGCCTCA
>JAUSPL010000106.1 GCA_030656535.1 Gemmobacter sp. | reverse complement strand
TCGCGTTCCTGCAAGGGCGGCTCAAGGCTGCCTATACCACGCTGGATGAACACCTGTCGGCACACAAGTGGATGGTGGGCGATGGCGTCACCATCGCAGACACCGCCTGCGCGGGGTATCTGTATTACCCCGAGCCCTTTGGCTTTGACCGCGCGCAGTGGAAAAACATCGACCGCTGGCTGACCGACCTGTCGCAGCAACCCGGTTGGAAACATCCCTATGATCTGATGCCCGGCAGCCCCGCTGACCGCGCGAACGCCTGAAACGGCCCGGAGGATACCATGATTGACGCCTATATCTATGACGCAGCCCGCACGGTGCGCGGCAAAGGCCGTGCCGATGGCAGCCTGCACGAAGTGACCGCCGTGCGGTTGTCGGCAGGCATCCTGAACGCGATCAAGGACCGCAACAATCTTGATACCTCGGCGATCGAGGACCTGATCTGGGGCAATGTCACCCCGGTCGGTGAACAGGGGGCGTGTCTTGCGCGCACGGCGATCCTTGCGTCGGATTTCGCGGAATCCGTGCCGGGGGTGTCAATCAACCGCTTTTGTGCCAGTGGCATGGAGGCGGTGAACATGGCCGCCAATCAGGTGCGCGGCGGGGCGGGTATGGCCTATGTCGCGGGCGGGGTGGAATGTATGTCCCGCGTGCCAATGGGCAGCGATGGTGGCGCGATTGCCGTCGATCCGCAGATCGCGTTTGACAACTATTTCGTGCCGCAGGGTATCTCGGCTGACATCATTGCCACCGAGTACGGGTTCACCCGCGACATGGCCGATGCGCTGGCGGTCGAAAGCCAGAAACGCGCGGCCCATGCCTGGGCCGAGGGGCGGTTTGCCGGATCCGTCGTGCCGGTCAAGGATATCAACGGGTTGACCATTCTTGACCGCGATGAATTCATGCGCCCCGGCACTGACATGCAAAGCCTTGGCAGCCTTCGACCGTCGTTCAAGGACATGGGCGAGGTGATGCCCGGCTTCGACAAGATCGCCTTGATGAAATACCCGCACCTGGAGCGGATCAACCATATCCACCACGCCGGCAACTCGTCCGGGATCGTCGACGGGGCGGCCGCGGTTTTGATCGGCAACAAGGAATTCGGCGAAAAATACGGGCTCAAGCCCCGCGCCCGCATTCGTGCCACTGCCAAGATCGGCACCGATCCGACGATCATGCTGACCGGGCCGGTGCCTGTGACGCAAAAGATCCTGCGCGATTCCGGCATGTCGATCAGCGACATCGACCTGTTCGAGGTGAACGAGGCATTTGCCGCGGTGGTCATGCGCTTCATGCAGGCGTTTGACGTCGATCCGTCTGTCGTCAACGTCAACGGCGGGTCGATCGCCATGGGCCACCCCTTGGGCGCAACCGGGGCCATGATCATCGGCACCTTGCTGGATGAGCTGGAGCGCACGGGCAAGGGCACGGGTCTGGCAACGCTGTGCATCGGGTCGGGCATGGGTGCCGCGACCATCATCGAGCGCGTGTAAACAACGGAAAGGACGAACAAATGACCGATTTCACCTATGCCGTTGACGCCGATGGCGTGGCCACCATCACCTGGGACGTCGCCGGGAAATCCATGAATGTGATGTCGCTGGCGGGGTTTCAGGCGCTGAGCGATCAGGTTGACGCAGGCCTGGCCGATCCGGCGGTCAAAGGCATCATCATCACCAGCGGCAAGGCCGATTTCGCGGGGGGGATGGACCTCAACGTGTTGGCCAAGATGAAGAACGATGCAGGCGACAACCCCGCGCAGGGGCTGTTTGACGGCGTGATGCAGATGCACAAGGTCTTGCGCAAGATCGAGCGCGCCGGCATGGACCCAAAGACCCTGAAGGGCGGAAAACCGATCGTTGCGGCGTTGCCGGGAACGGCCGTTGGCATCGGGCTTGAGGTACCTTTGTCGTGTCACCGCATCATTGCCGCCGACAATCCCAAAGCCAAGATCGGCCTGCCGGAAATTCTGGTCGGTATCTTCCCTGGGGCGGGCGGTACCACGCGACTGGTGCGCAAGCTGGGGGCGATGGGGGCTTCGCCCTTCTTGCTGGAAGGCAAGCTGTCGGACCCGAAAAAGGCTCTGTCGGCAGGAATCATCGACGAGGTGGTGGCGCCGGACCAGTTGCTGATCCGCGCCAAGGAATGGGTGTTGGGCGCCAAGGATGCGGATCTGGTCAAGCCTTGGGATGCCAAGGGTTACAAGATGCCGGGGGGGACGCCTTATACGCCCCAGGGGTTCATGACCTTCCTTGGCGCAAGTGCGATGGTTCACGGCAAGACCTATGGCGTCTATCCGGCGGCCAAGGCGTTGTTGTCGGCGGTATATGAGGGCGCGCAAGTTCCCTTTGACACTGCCCTGAAAATCGAGGCGCGCTGGTTCACCAACGTGATGTTGAACCCGTCGTCGGGCGCGATGATCCGCAGCCTGTTTCTGAACAAGGAGGCGCTGGAAAAAGGTGCCAACCGGCCTGACGCCCCGGACCAACGCGTGAAAAAGCTGGGCGTGATCGGCGCAGGCATGATGGGGGCGGGGATCGCCTATGTCAGCGCGCTGGCAGGAATCGAGGTGGTGCTGATCGACGCCACGCAAGAGGCCGCCGACAAGGGCAAAGGCTATGCCGACGGTATCCTGTCCAAGGGAATTCAGCGCGGCAAGGGCACCGAGGCGAAAAGGGCCGAAGTGCTGGGGCGCATCACCGCCACCACCGACTACACGGCGCTGAAGGGTGTCGACCTGATCGTCGAGGCGGTGTTTGAAGATATGGCCGTCAAAGCCGAGGTGACGAAAAAGGTCGAGGCCGTGGTGGGGCCCGATTGCATCTATGCGACCAATACCTCGACCTTGCCGATCTCTGATCTGGCAAAGGCCAGCGCGCATCCGGAACAGTTCATCGGCATTCACTTCTTCAGCCCGGTGGACAAGATGGCCCTGGTGGAAATCATCAAGGGCAAGGCGACCGGCAACCGGGCCGTCGCCAAGGCACTGGATTACGTCCGCCAGATCCGCAAGACACCCATCGTGGTGAACGACGCGCGGTTCTTCTATGCCAACCGCTGCATCATTCCCTATATCAACGAAGGGATGCGGCTTTTGGGCGAAGGTGTGGCACCGGCGCTGGTCGAAAACGCCGCGAAACTGGTGGGGATGCCGCTGGGGCCGCTGCAACTGGTGGACGAAACTTCGCTTGACCTCGGGGCTAAGATCGCGCGTGCGACCAAGGCTGCGATGGGCAACGCCTATCCCGACAGCGCGGTGGATGACATCGTGTTCTGGATGGTCGGGCAAGGCAGGTTGGGGCGCAAGTCAAACAGTGGGTTCTATGCCTATGACGCGGCGGGCAAACGCGAGGGGCTTTGGTCGGGTCTGGCCGATCGTTTCCCCCAAGCTGACACCCAACCCGATGTGACCGAGGTGCAGCATCGTCTGCTGATGGCCCAGGTGCTGGAGGCCGTGCGCGCGCTGGAGGCGGGTGTTCTGACCGATATCCGCGAAGGCGATGTGGGGGCCATTCTGGGCTGGGGCTTTGCGCCTTGGTCCGGGGGGCCGTTCAGCTGGCTGGATATTCTGGGGGCTGGTCGCGCGGTTGAAATCTGTGACGACCTGACGGCACGGTTCGGCGACCGTTTTGCCGCGCCACCGCTGTTGCGTGAAATGGCGGCCAAGGGCCAAAGCTTTTATGGGCGTTTCGGCACCCAGGCCAAAGCGGCCTGAGCCAAGTCAAAGGGGCATCGCCCCGGTTTCAGGGCGCGGCCAGTGCCGCGCCCAGATCCTGCGCCATCATGCAGGCCACAAGATCCCGCGCATCCGTCAGCGACAGCGGGACATAGTTCGCCTGCTGTCCATCCCCCTTCGGGTGCTGCAGCGCCGTCAGCCCCGACGCGTCGGTTGAAATCGACTGGCCCGACAGGCCGGGGCAAAACAGCAAGACCGATGATGCGGCATAGACGATCTGGTCTTCGTCAAACAGCAACACCACGGCCTGTTCAGCCGCGCCGGGGGGGTGGGGTGCAATCCCGCGCCATCCGTCCAGCGCGCGGGCCGGGATAAGGGCAAAGGGGTCGCCCAGCATGTCGTCGGCGATATCGCTGTCCAAAAGCACAAGTTGGCCCGGCAAGATCCGCATGTCAGACGCATTGCCGATCACCCCGGCAGGCACAGCAAGCGGCCAGTGCGCGGACGGCCATTGCGTCGGCGCGATCGAGGCTGCGGCGTGGTGGACCTCGGACAGGCGGCACAGCCCACAGTCAAACGTCTGGATCATGTCGCCGGGTGACAGCGTTTCCGCGCGGCGCCATCCGATTTGGGTGGCAACAAGCGTTCCTGCCAGGATGCCTTCGGAAAAGAACAGGCCATCCGTTTCAACCGCCGTATGGGGGTGCCCAAGGGTGGGGCCGCCCTGTCCGCGAACTCTGTCAGTTTGATCGCCGATCCGTTTCACGCCGTGTTCCTGCCAAAGTCTGTTTCTTGGGCTTGTCATCTGTGTCGCCTTGGCAGACGCACGCGGCGTTCCAATGGCGTGAATAAGGCCGGTTCATGACGTCAGCTCATGACCTGTGGCCGTATGTGTTGTCAGTCGGGGTCAAAGCGATACTGGAACCTTGCAATATCTGCGGCACAGACCTCTGCCAGCATGGCAGCATCCTGAGCTGAATAGTACCTGCGCCAGTCGCGCGCGCGGTCCGACGCGTTCGCGGTGGGCAAGGGGGTTACGCGAAAGCCCAGATGCGCCTCGAACGGGACAATGTCGGTATCCAGGTGTTCCAGCCGCAAGAACAGATCGCAACGCTCTGTCCCCTGCGCCGTGCGGACGTAGGCACCATAAGGCCAGGCCGACAGGCTGGTACGGATCTGTGGGTGATTCAGAAACCCGCTGAAATCATGGGATTTTGCCAGCCCGACCGCGGGGTGGGCAAAGGATTGGGCGCACAGCCAGTGGTAATAGCTGACCACCCGGTCCCAGGGGTTGCGCACAAGCGTCACCACGAACATCTTGTCCAGCTGATCTGCGCTGATCGCCCCGTCGATGTCGGCCAGTGTAGAGTGTTTCCACAGCCGCCCGGCCGATTTCAGGGCCTTGACCCGTCCGCGCCGGGCGCGCGCCTTGGGGGTGTCACCGATCAGGATGTCGTCCTTCATGGCGCGCGCTTCCAGCGCCAGACCAAGCGCTGTCCCGCCCGTCTTGGGGATATGCACAAAGATATAGGCGCGTCCCGGTGAAATGATCATTCCCAAGGATACCGCGCCTGAGGCTGTCAGCCAATCCCGGTCTTGCGCGCCCGAAACAGGGTGAACAGCCCGGCACCCACGACGATCACCGCCCCGATGATCACATTGGGCTCAAGGGTCTCGTTGAAGACCGTGACGCCGATGAACGACACGAACACCAGTTGCAGATATGAGAACGGCTGAACCGCGCTGGCCTCGG
>JAUSPL010000441.1 GCA_030656535.1 Gemmobacter sp. | reverse complement strand
CCGCGCACCCGGACAAGGCCGAATTCGCCTTCGATCACCCGTTTGATCGCGCCAGACAGGTCCGACACGCTGTATTCGGGTTGATTGCCCTTGGGGGTAGGGCCGTCTTCGAAGAGATCCATCAAGCGCCTCTGCATCCGTTGTCGTGTCGCTGGTCCCGTGCCTGCGCAGGGGAACGGGCCAAGCGTCATGAAGCTTCCACCAGATCAGGGGCCTGACGACAAGCAAAATCCCCGAAACCTGCCGCCACGGTTTCCTTCTGACCCGTCGCACCTGCGTCGCACGGGGCGCCGATCCTTGCGCCGAGCCACGCCAGACCGGGCGCGGGCGCGTCATGGGCTTGCAACCGACCCGGCCGCCTGGTCCTTGCCTCGCCGGTTTTTCGACCGTATGACCCCTGCAAACAATGGCAAGACGGGGGCGTCATGAACATCCTTATTCTAGGTGGTGGCGGTCGCGAACATGCGCTTGCCTGGGCGATCCGGCAAAACCCCAAGTGTGACCGCTTGTTCGTGGCGCCCGGCAACCCCGGTATGACCGATATCGCCCGCTGTGCGGATCTGGATGTCCTTGATGGCGGTGCCGTCGTCGAGTTTTGCGCGTTGGAGGCGGTGGATTTCGTGGTGATCGGCCCCGAAGCGCCGCTGGCCGCCGGGGTCGGTGACGCGCTGGCGGATGCCGGAATTCCGCATTTCGGTCCATCGGCGGCCGCGGCGCAGCTTGAATCGTCCAAAAGCTTTACCAAGGAAATCTGTGATGCCTGCGGCGCGCCAACCGCCGCTTGGGCCCGCTTCACCGAGGCCGACCCCGCCCGGACTTATATCAGGGCCAAAGGCGCGCCGATCGTGGTCAAGGCCGATGGGCTGGCCGCAGGCAAGGGCGTCGTCGTCGCCATGACCGAAGCCGAGGCAATCGCGGCGATAGATGACATGTTCGGGGGATCATTCGGCAGCGCCGGTGCCGAGGTGGTGATCGAAGAGTTCATGGCAGGCGAAGAGGCAAGTTTTTTCGTGCTGTGCGATGGGGTGAACGTGTTGCCGATCGGGTCTGCCCAGGACCACAAACGGGTGGGCGACGGCGATACCGGCCCAAATACCGGCGGAATGGGCGCCTATTCGCCCGCGCCGGTCCTGACCGATGTCATAGCGCAGATCGCTTTGGACCGGATCGTCAAGCCGACGGTGGCGGAAATGGCGCGTCGCGGCATGCCGTTCAAGGGCATCTTGTACGCAGGTCTGATGATTGAAAACGGGCAACCCCGGCTGGTGGAATACAACGTCCGGTTTGGTGATCCCGAATGTCAGGTGTTGATGATGCGGCTTGGGGCGCAGGTGTTCGACCTCTTGTTGGCAAGCGCGGAAGGTCGGCTGGACCGCATGGCGGTCAACTGGGCTGACGATCATGCGCTGACCGTCGTCATGGCGGCGCAGGGCTATCCGGGCACCTATCAGCGCGGCAGTGTCATTGGCGGTCTGGATGCTGTGCCCGAAGACAGCCGCCATATGGTGTTTCACGCCGGAACCGCGCGCAAGGGCGGGCATCTGGTGGCAAATGGCGGGCGTGTGCTGAGTGTCACGGCGCGCGGTGCCAGCCTGGCCGAAGCCCGTGCCGAGGCCTATGCGATGGTAGACAAGATCACCTGGCCCGAAGGATTTTGCCGCAGCGATATCGGCTGGCGCGCGCTCTAGGCCCCGCACCAAAGGAACTGCAGGCGGACGGTGAGCGCCTGCGATATCAACGGTGCCGCCTGGTCAGGACCCCAGATAGGCCCGCAGGGCAGGTGGTGGATCCGCCAGCAAATCCAGCGTCGGTACGGGTGCATGCGCAACACCGCCCTCGACCAATACCGTCAGCGGCGCAAATCGGCGCGCGTCTTCGGGGTCATGCGTGATCATCAAGACCAGCGCTGCGGTTGCCGTGGCGATCTCGGCCACAAGGGCCAGCATCTCTGATTTCAGGCCGGGGCCAAGTGCCGCAAAGGGTTCATCCAGCAGCAAGATGGGCCGTGCGCGCAGCAAGGCACGGGCCAGCGCGACCCGGCTTTGTTCGCCGCCGGACAGGCTGCCGGGTCGGTCTTTGGCCTTGTCTGACAGGCCGACCCTCGCCAGCGCCTCGGATATCGCCGTGTGCTGGGCGGGGCCAAGCTTCAATGCAGGCGACAGCCCAAGACCAAGGTTCTGCGCAACCGTCAGATGTGGAAACAGGTTCTGATCCTGAAACAGGATGGACAGCGGACGCTGCCCCGGTGTCAGGCGCGCCATGTCCTGACCCTGCCACAGGATGCGGCCCGCCGACGGCATGATAAAGCCCGCGATGGTGGTCAGCAGTGTTGATTTGCCTGCCCCTGACGGGCCGATGATCGCCACCCGTTCGCCGGGTTTAACCTGCCAGTCCGCAGTCAGGCTAAAGTCGTCTTGTGTGATGGTTACACGATCAAGAACCAGCATTTCGACGCCCCCAATGATCGAAAATCATAAAAAGGCCAAAGCTGAGCGCGACCAGCAAAAGCGCAGCGGCCTCGGCCAGCTCGGTCCGGTAGGCCCCCATCAACCGCCAGATTTGCAAGGGCAAGGTCTGGGACTGTTCGGTGGCAAAAAGCGCGATGACCCCAAGGTCCCCCATCGCCAGTGCGGCCACCAGCCCGGCCGCAAACCCCAAGGGACGTCGCAGGCGCGGCACCGTGACCAGCCGCAGCCGTTGCAGGCCCGTCATTCCCAGCGACTGTGCCAGCCGGCCCTGCGTCATCTCGATCTCACGCAAGGCCGGCAAGATCAGGCGCAGCGCAAAAGGCAGGGCAAGCGTGGCATTCACCAGCGCAGTGACCGGCAACGCCAGGCGCGCCGGATTGGCAAATGGCAGCACCGCCAGAAAGATTCCGACCCCAAGCACCAAAGATGACGCCGCAAGAGGTAACATACCGGCCAGTTCGGCCAAACGACCCAGACGCCCGCCCCGGATCACGGCCTGCGCCAGAGTCAGGGTAGCCGCGATGGTCACACCCGTCGAGACCAGTGCCAGCATGACGGATCGCCCTGCGGCCTGCCAGACCGCCACTGGCAGATCGGTCAGCCCCGACACCCCGCGCGCAGCAACTGTCATCAGCGGTGCAAGCAAGAAGCCCGCAGCCAGCGCAATTGCGACCGCATCCACCCACCGGCGCCATCCGCAGGGGGCAGGCAGCACCAAGGGACGGTCCAGCCCGACGCCAAGCCCCGAGGGAATGGTCACCCGGCCCGCAACCAGCACAGCCACCGCACACAGGCCAAACTGTACCGAGGCCAGCACCGCCGCCCGGCCCAGATCGAAATCGAATCGGATGGCCTGAAAAATCGCAAGCTCGACCGTGGTCGCGCGTGGACCGCCGCCCAGAATCAGCGCTACCGCAAAACTGGTCAAACAGATCAGAAACACGGCAAGGCCAGCCCCGGGCAGCACCGCGCGCAGCATGGGGCGTTCAAGGTGGCGGGCGATGTCACCGGGCCCGAACCCAAGGCTTTGCGCCACGCGTACCCGTTCTGCCGGGATTGCCTGCCAGCCTTGCAAGATCATGCGCACGACCAAAGGCAGGTTCAGGAACACATGCGCCAGTATGACCCCGTGAAATCCGTAAATGCTGATCGCGGGCAGCCCCAGCGCGCCCAGCCCACTGTTAAGCGCACCGTTGCGTCCGAACACGGCCAACAACCCCAGCACCGCCACGATCACCGGCAACAGGAACGGCGCCCCCAACGCCGTCACCAACACGCCGCGCCCGACAAACCGCCGGCGCGCAAGCGCGCGCGCGACCGGCACGGCAAGGATCACCGACACCAATGCAGAAACTGCCGCCTGCAGGACCGTAAAACGCACCGCGATCCAGTCTGCCGACATCAGCGCAAAGCCGGTACCCTGGGCCAGCACCACCGCCACGGACCCCAGGGTGACCACCGCCACGGCGATGGCCACCACAGCCCCTGTCAAAGGCAGAACGATGCCGTCCCGGTTTCGGCCTGACCCAAATACCCTTGGGTCCGGGGCGGCACCCCGGTCCGACGCCTGCCGGCTGGCAGGCCTCGGGTCGGGTGGCTGTCGCATCAGCGCGCCAATACTCCACGCCACTCTTCGATCGCGGGGGCGCGGGCGGTTTCGGCCTCGGAGGGCGTCAACAGCAGCGAAATGGCCGGTTTTACAAGTGTGTCGAACCCTGCGGGCAAACCTGCTTCCGGGGTTTTGGCGGGGTACATCCAGTTGGTTTCCGGGATCACGGACTGGAACGCATCCGTCAGCATGAAGGCCATGAACTGTTGCGCCAGTTCCGGATTCTTCGATGATGCAAGCACGCCCGCCACCTCGATCTGCATGTAGTGACCCTCGTCAAAGGCGGCCGCTGCCTTGCTGTCGTCGTTCTCGGCGATCAGATGATAGGCGGGCGACGTGGTATAGGATAGAACCATGTCCGCCTCACCTTGCAAGAACAGATCGTAGGCCTCGGACCAACCGGGGGTCACGGTCAGGATGTTGTCGGCAAGGTCTGTCCAGATCTGCTTTGATGCGTCGCCGTAGGCCGCCTTGATCCACATCAGCAGACCGAGACCCGGTGTCGAGGACCGGGGGTCCTGAATGACGATCTTCAAGTCCGAGTCTGCCAGTTCACGAAACGACTTGGGTGGGGTCGGGACCAGGGTGCGATCATGCACAAAGGCAAACCAGCTCCAGTCAAAGGGCAAAAAGACCGGGTCATCCCACGCGATAGGCAGATCCAGCGTCCCCGTCACGCCATGCGGGACAAACAGGCCGGTTTCCGTGGCCATTGCGGTCAGGTTGGTGTCGAGCCCAAGCACAATGTCGGCCTCGCCGCGGCCACCTTCCAGGCGGGCGCGGGCCAGCAAGGCGGCACCGTCGCCCGCACCTATCAGGCGAAGATCGCAGCCGCATTGCGCCTCAAAGGCCTTCTCAACGCCGGGGCCGGGGCCCCAGTCGGATACGAAGCTGTCATAGGCGAGCACTGTCAATACAGGGGTCTGCGCGTGTGCCAAAGTGGCGGCACAGGCAAAACCCGCAGCAATGAGGGCTGATTTCATGGTCTCATCCTCCAAATGCGACGGGCGGAGTCGGGATGGACCATTCCATGCACCTTCCCTCCGCCGGTCCTAACCGGTTCAGGTTCAACGGGTCCGCTTGCGCATCTCAGCCTGACTGGCCCCCCGAGGTATCTGCCAAGATAGGGGATCTGTCGGCAGGCACAAGGGGGCTGATTGTCTGGGTCTGGAGCGTTGTGGTGGCGCGACGCGGGGGCCCTTCGGGCCTTGGGGCACACCAGAGGGTGGCAGGGAACGTATGGGATGGAGTTGGTTTCGAGATAAGGGTTTATCGCGGGCGGGTCATGCCTTATGTCTGCGTTCGATCGTTGGGAGCTGATCCATGAGCCTGAATACCTTCGGACATCTGTTCCGCGTCACCACTTGGGGCGAAAGCCACGGTCCTGCCCTTGGCGCGACGGTGGACGGCTGCCCCCCCGGTGTGTCGCTGTGCGAAGAGGATATCCAGCCTTGGCTGGACAAGCGCCGCCCAGGCCAGAACCGTTTCACAACCCAGCGGCAAGAACCGGATCAGGTAAGAATCCTTTCCGGGGTTTATCAGGGTGTGACCACGGGTACGCCGATCCAGTTGATGATCGAAAATACCGACCAGCGGTCCAAGGATTATGGCGATATAGCGCAGAGTTTTCGGCCGGGTCACGCCGATATCACCTACCACCTGAAATATGGGGTCCGGGACCCGCGCGGCGGCGGGCGGTCGTCGGCGCGTGAAACTGCGGCGCGGGTGGCGGCAGGTGGTGTGGCACGCGCGGTCCTGACGCACCTTGTTCCGGGATTCTGGTTGACCGGCTATATGGTGCAGATCGGGCCGCACGGCATTGATCGTGGCCGGATGGACATCGCGCAGATCGCCGAGAATCCGTTCTGGTGTCCGGACCCGGTCGCAGCGACCGAATGGGCGGGCTATCTGGACGGCATCCGCAAGGCTGGAAGCTCTGTCGGCGCGGTGATCGAGGTGGTGGCAGAAGGCGTACCCCCGGGGCTGGGCGCGCCGATCTATGGCAAGCTGGACGCCGATCTGTGTGCCGCCATGATGTCGATCAACGCGGTCAAGGCCGTCGAGATCGGCGCCGGCATGGCGGCGGCCACGTTGACCGGGGTCGACAACGCCGACGAAATTCGCATGGGCTCGGACGGGCCTGAATTCCTGTCCAACCATGCCGGCGGCATCCTGGGCGGAATTTCCACCGGGCAGCCGGTCATCGTGCGGTTCGCGGTCAAGCCGACCTCGTCGATTTTGACGCCGCGCCGTACAGTGACGGTCACCGGCGAGGATAGCGATCTGATTACCAAAGGGCGCCACGATCCTTGCGTGGGCATCCGGGCCGTGCCGGTGGGCGAGGCCATGATGGCCTGTGTGATCCTTGACCACCTGCTGCTGGACCGTGGCCAGACCGGCGGACAGCGTGGGTTGATCGGCTGAGGCAGATTGCTGGCGACCCGTCGCGCCGTCATTCTTTGC
>JAUSPL010000044.1 GCA_030656535.1 Gemmobacter sp. | reverse complement strand
GTGATCTGACCTTCCAAAAGGACGGCCAGACCTTTGTGTTTGACGAAGTGTCATTGCCCTTCCTCTCGGGCGCTGTCATCGAGTTTACCGAAGAACTGATCGGCGCACGGTTTGTGATTGAAAACCCGAATGCGTCCTCGTCTTGCGGCTGCGGTACATCGTTCTCTATGTAAGGCCCCCCATGCCCGAAGTCCGCTGACAGCGACACGGGCATAGGGTTCCCCATCAGCCCTCTTTCAGGATCGACCCCAGAAATTCGCGTGTGCGATCTTGGGTCGGCGCGGTGAACAGGTCTTCGGGGCTGCCCTCTTCGCAGATACGCCCTTGATCAAAGAACAACACCCTGTCGGATATTTCCCGAGCGAAACGCATCTCGTGCGTCACCAGCAGCATGGTCAGGTCGTGTTCTTCGGCCAGCTTGCCGATCACGTTCAGCACCTCGCCGACCAGTTCGGGGTCAAGAGCCGAGGTCGGTTCGTCGAACAGCAAGATCTTGGGCCGCATCGCCAGCGCGCGGGCGATGCCGACGCGTTGCTGTTGGCCACCCGACAACTGATGCGGGTATTTCGCGGCCTGATCGGCAAGCCCCACCAGATCCAGCAATTCGTCCGCCCGCGCCTTTGCTGCGGCGCGTGACAGACCCAACACCTTGACAGGGGCTTCGGTTATGTTGCGCAGAACGGTCATGTGGGGGAACAGGTTGAAACTTTGAAACACCATCCCAAGCTGGGCGCGCATTTTGCGCAGATGCGCTTCGCTTGCAGGTTTCAGGTTTGGCCCTTCATGCCACAGCGGTTCGCCGTCAACGGTCACGACACCACCCTCTATCCCCTCAAGCGTCATGAGGATGCGCAGCACCGTGGATTTTCCGGACCCGGAAGGCCCGATGATCGACACTTTTTCCCCGCGCTTGACCGTGAAATCCAGTTCATTCAGCACCGTCACATCGCCAAATCGTTTCACGACCTTGTCGAATTTTATGATCGTATCGGTCATTTCAAGGGTATCCCCTGTTTTGGAAGCCGGCTGCCCAGCAGGCGCAGCCCCGCTGACGCGACCAGCGTCATGATTAGGTAAAGCCCACCAACAAGCGACAGCGGGATCAGATAATTGAACGTCCGGTCCCCGATGATCCGGCCGACATTCAGCATTTCCAGAACCGTCACCACCGACAGAACCGGGACATCCTTCATGATCGACACCAGATAGTTGCCCATTGCAGGCACAATGCGCGGCACGGCCTGCGGCACGATCACATGCGTGAAGGTACGGACTGTGGTCAGGTTCAGCGCCCGCGCCGCCTCGCGCTGGTCGCGACCGATCGCCTCCAGCCCGGCCCGGTAGACCTCGGATGTATAGGCGCTGTATTGCATGCCCAACGCCAGTGCCCCGGTCATGAAGGCGGGCAAGATGATGCCGAACTCGGGCAGAACATAATAAAGAAAGAACAGCTGCACGATCAGCGGCGTGTCGCGCAGGAATTCCGTAAACGCCTTGGCGGGCCACGAAACGATGCGCGATGGCGCCGCCTTCAGCACGGCCCAGATCAACCCCAGCACCAGCGCCATGAAAAACCCCAGCACGGTGGCCTGTATTGTAACCCACATCCCGACCAGCAGCATCGGCAAGATCGAGATCGCGAAAACAAGTGGGCCCGAGGTGTCCCATTCAAATCCGAACAGCATGTGTCAGACCCCCACCTTGCGCCAGCGGCCAACCCGGTGTTCCAACCCCCGCATCATGGCCGTCAGCACCAGCGCCATGCCAAAATACATCAGCAGCAGCATCGAATAGATCGTGGTGCTGTCTTGGGTAAAGTTGCGCAACTGTTCGGCGCGAAAGGTCATGTCGCCCAGACTGATCAACGACACCAAGGCAGTATCCTTCAGGTTCTGAACCGCCAGGTTGCCAAAGGATGGCATCATTTCAGGCACAGCCTGCGGGATCGTCACCGCCGTCAGGGTCTGGCGCGGGGTAAAGTTCAACGCGCGCGCGGCCTCGTACTGGCCTTGCTGAACCGATTGGATCGCACCGCGCACCACCTCTGCACCGTATGCGCCGATGTTCAGGGCAAGGGCCATGACCCCGGCCACAACCGGCGGGATCCGCAGATCAAGCCCCAAGGCCTGTCCCGCCATAGGCAGCGCAAAGTAGAGCCAGAACAGCTGCACCAACAGCGAGGTCCCCCGAAAGACCTCGATATAGGCGACCGCAACCGCCCGCAGCATGAGATTGCGCGACAGCTTGCCTATCCCTGCGGCGAAGGCGAGCATTGCCCCCAGGACGGTGGAATAGACCGTCAACTGTACGGTAACCCACGCGCCTTGCAGCAAGGGGGGAAGATATTCTGTCCAGTGCATACGCTTTCCCGCGAAAAGGTCGGATGAAAATCGGGTGGGCGCCGTAGCGCCCACCCGTCAATGATTACTGGATCAAGGAGTGTTCAGGCACCGCACAGATCGGACGTGGTGCGCGTGGCAGACCCCGCAACGTCCGAGTCGGCAAACCCGTATCCAGTCAGGATTTCGGTCCATTCCGGGGTGCCCTTGATGTCGGCCAAAGCGTCATTGACCGCATCGCGCAACGCCTCATTGCCGCTGCTGAACGTAAAGCCACCCCAGCTGCGGACCTCGGTGCCGCCGATGACCGGATCGATGAAGCCACCTGCTACCTCGACCTTGTCGCTGCTGTCGGCCAGCCCGCCTGCGGTCAGGCTTGTCGCCGCATAGGCATCTGCCCGGCCCGTCGAGACGATCGATATCGCATCAGCGTTGGCGGAGATCATGACCAGATTGCCTTCATCGACGCCCAGTTCCTGCATCATTTCCAACTGGTCCGCGCCGGCCATGATGGCAACCTTCAGGTCCGGATTCTTGGCGAAGTCAGCGTAGGATGTGATGCCCTTGGGATTTCCCGCCGCCACCAGCAGGCCTTCGCCGTAGGACGTGTTGGGTTCGGAAAACAGCACCGCGTTGCAGCGGTCAGGCAAAATGGCCATTTCGGCGGCGACCATGTCAAAGCGGTCAGCCTTGAGGCCCGGGATCAGCGATGAAAAGCTGGTGGTCACCCATTCGATGTTTTCGATCCCCAGCTTGGCGACGATCGCCTTGGCGACATCGGGACCAGCGCCCAGCGCTTCGCCATTGGGATCGACATAGCCATAGGGAATCTCGTTGGCGATGGCGATGCGGATGGTTCCGGCCTCGCGAATGTCTTCCAGCGAAGCAGCAGCCAAGCTGCCTGCGGACAGTGCAAACGCCGAAACGGAAAGGGCGCCAAAGGCAAATGTGCGTATCATGATGAATTTCCTCACTTGTTTGAACAGAACGACGGCACGGTGCCGTCGGCGGATGTTTGTGTGCAGATCACGCGGCTTTGTGAAGCGGGACCGCTTCGGTACGCGCATCTTCGGTGCGCGCATCAGTTTTGGGGCGCGCATCAGTCTCGATCAGCGCACGGTGCATCGCGATGACAGCACCGTCATGATCGGCGTCTTCGACCACGACCTGGATATCGACCTTGCGCATTGCGTCGTGGATCCCAAGCGGATGGATGCCCACTCCGTCCAACACAGATATGATGCGCGACAAAAGGGACGGATCGCGCAGGTTGCGCCCAAGCGCTGAAATCAGCGCGACCTTGCGCAGCGACAGGTCTGCGTTGGGAAACGCGCGCGACAGATCTGCCTCGGCCTGGCGCATCTTTTTCATCGAACCCTTGACGAAGTGGGTGATCGTGTTGGCATTCGATATCTTGGACACGATCCACACGTTGTGCCGGGTCAGCGTTTCCAGAATCTGCGCGTCATACCCTTTGACGCCCACCATATCCTGATCGTGGAACTCGAACGCATAGACGTCGCGCAGCCCCGTGACCATTTCCACCCCGGCGGCAACCTGAACGGCGCCGCTGTCGGACCAGATCACCGTTCCTTCGTGGCCGGGGTCAAAGGCGTTGCGAACCCGCAAGGGAATACCCGCCTGGCGCAATGACTTGGCCGCGCGGGGGTGAATGGCCTCCATCCCCAGATTGGACAGCTGATCCGCCACATCCCAGTTGGTGCGCCCCACGATGCGGACGTTGTCGACGCCCACGATGCGCGGATCTGCCGAGGACAGATGGAACTCCTTGTGAATGATCGCTTCGCCAGCACCCGTCACGGCGGCCACGCGCGAAAGTGTGACCTCGCTGTAGCCGCGGTCATAGGTGCCCATCAGGACCTCGCGGCACTGGGCATACCCGGTCACGACCGGAAGTTCGCGGGTCACATCGATGTTCTCGAACGCCGCAGTGATACAGGCGTTCAGATCATCGGTGCCCTCTTGCCGCCAGCCGGTCAGATCAACCAACCGCGCGTTGACCCCATGTTGCGCCAGCAGCAACACGGTGTTGAACGCCGATTGCGCTTCGCCCAGGGACGCCAGCATTTCACGCACCGTCAACAGGTGTTGATCCAGTTGAAAGTGGCCAAACGAACAGATCCGCCCCAGATCGACCAGACAGGACCGCACACCTTCGATACGTTCGCGGATGAACGCATCCGCAGTCTGGCGCGCGCCTTCATCATCGAAAACGGCCGCATTTTGCGCATGCATCTTGGCACAGACCGCCGTCAGCGCGTCGTTCCAGCCCCAGCCCCCATCCGTATCCGCGAACTGCGCATAGACCCCGGCCTCGCCGGTCTTCTTGTGTTCCAACAGCGCATCCGTGATCCCGGCATAGGCCGATACCACGATGATCCGGTTGTAAAGCGCGTCTCCGGTCCGGTCGCCAATCAAGACAGTATCAAGCAGGTCGCGCGTGCGGGACATCGACGTCCCACCAATTTTCTCGACGGTATGGCGCTGGGTATCAGGGGTCATGGTCATCAGGGGAACTCCGTGCGCCGCCCGGCGGATGCCGGGCGCGCTCTGGTCATTGGGGGTATGGATGGTCACACAAGCGGGCCAGCCTCGATCTTGATGGGCGCCTTGGGGTCCAGCTCGCTCAGAAAGGCCGGACGCGGCGCTTTGGCGGCAAAAGGTGCCTGCACGCGGTTGGACCATGCGTTATAGACAAAGAACGCGTTCGACCGTGCCGACGGCGTGATATTGCCGTTCGATCCGTGCAGGGTGTTGCTGTCGAACAAGATCACGGTTCCTGCCGATCCTGCCGCATAGTCGATGCCGTGCGTTTGGGCCA
This sequence comes from Gemmobacter sp., assembly GCA_030656535.1. Classification (GTDB taxonomy): domain Bacteria; phylum Pseudomonadota; class Alphaproteobacteria; order Rhodobacterales; family Rhodobacteraceae; genus JAUSPL01. The sequence goes on along the minus strand of JAUSPL010000044.1, from coordinate 142 downwards.
TTTTCGTCAGGCTGTCTTGCGACGGAACACCGACTTCCTGCTTTTTCAGCGAGCTTTCGTGGTTCTTTTCGGGTGTTTCACCGGCGCAGGCCACAAAGGTCTTGTGCGACCCGGGGATCAGCATCAGCGGACCATTCAGCGC
>JAUSPL010000037.1 GCA_030656535.1 Gemmobacter sp. | reverse complement strand
CGGCCCGAAACGCGCTGCTGCCGGTGATGACGTCGTTTGCCATCGCCGTGGGTTATCAGATTCAAGGCAACGTGGTCGTCGAGACCGTGTTTTCCTGGCCCGGCCTGGGGCGCGAACTGGTGCGCGCTGTGTCGGCGTCCGACTATCCGCTGGCGCAGGGCGCGTTCTTGATGATCGCCGTTGTGGTGATCTTGATGAACCTTGTGGCCGACCTGCTGTATGCCGTTCTTGATCCGAGGGTGACCCGTGAATAACCCTGCAAAGACCATCACCCGACGCACGCCCGGATTGTTGCGTCGCGCCGTTTCGTCATTACGGCTGCCGATCCATGATCCTTTGGCCCTTGCGGGCCTGTGTATCTATGGGGTGTTCATTGTGGTTGCGATCCTTGCCCCGGTGCTTGCGACCCACAACCCGAACGAAATCATGTTTACCTCGGACTATCAGCTTGCTGCCGACCTGAGGCCGGGCGAGGACGGGTTCATCATGGGAACGACCACACTTGGGCGCGATCTGTTTTCGCAACTGGTGTGGGGGTCGCGGTCGGCGCTGCTGATCGGGCTGACGGCTGCATTCATGGTGGCGCTGATCGGATCTATCGTCGGGGTCGTTGCGGGATATTTCGGCGGCTGGGTCGATACCATTTTGATGCGTCTGGCCGATGTGGCTTTTGGCATCCCGTTCCTGCCGTTCGTGATCGTACTGGCCGCCTTTCTGGAGCCGTCGATCTGGAACGTCGTGTTCGCGATGGCACTGGTCTTGTGGCGCGACACCGGCCGCGTGATCCGCAGCCAAACCCTGACCCTGCGCAACCGCGTCTATGTCGAGGCAGCCCGGGTATCAGGATCGTCCGACCTCAAGATCATCTTGCGCCATGTGGTCCCTAATATCCTGCCGCTGTCGTTTCTGTACGGATCCATCGCAATCGGCTGGGCCATCCTGACCGAGGCATCGATCAGCTTTCTGGGCTTTGGCGATCCGAAATCCATCAGCTGGGGCTTCATGCTGCAAGACGCCTTTGCAAGCCAGGCCCTGTCCAAGGGCGCCTACTACTGGTTTGTACCGCCCGGCATTCTTATCATCCTGATCGTCTCGGCCGGCTTCTTTATCACGCGCGGCTATGAACAGATCCTTTTCCCAAAGCTGGACCGATGACCGAACCTCTGTTGTCCATCCGCGACCTGTCCATCGCCTATCAGGTCGGACGTCACGAAATCACTGCCGTGGACCGCGCGAGCTTTGACGTCGACCCCGGGTCCATCGTTGGTCTGGTCGGCGAATCCGGTTGTGGCAAGACCACTTTGGCCCGATCCCTGACGCGCGTGCTGTCGGACAAAGCGCGCATTGCGGGCGGTCAGGCGATGTTCATGGGCCGCGATCTGATGGCGCTGTCAGAACGCCAGATGAACACCCACCGTTGGCGCGATATCGCCTTTATTCCGCAATCGGCCATGAACTCATTGGACCCGGTTTACACTGTAGGCAGCCAGTTGTCCGAGGTTCTGACCCGTCGCGGCGGCCTGACACGGGGCGACGCGCGCAAGCGGTCCGAAGAGCTGTTTGAATGGGTGGGGATCGAATCAAACCGGCTTGACGACTATCCGCATCAGTTTTCAGGCGGGATGCGTCAGCGGGTTGCGATTGCGCTGGCACTGGCGCTGAACCCCAAGCTGATCGTCGCAGATGAACCCGTCACCGCACTGGACGTGATCGTGCAACGGCAGATTCTGGACCAGTTGAAGGAATTGCAATCCAGGCTCGGGATCTCGGTGGTCCTGGTTACGCATGACATCTCGGTGGTCGCGTATGTCTGCGACCGGGTGGTGGTGATGTACGCGGGCCGGGTGGCGGAATCGGGCCCGATGGACCGGACCCTGACAGAACCCGCACACCCCTATACGATGGGACTGCGCAACGCGTTTCCCGATCTGGCAAGCGCCGCCGGGGTGCTGACACCAATCGAAGGCGCGCCGCCCAACCTGATGAACCCGCCGCCGGGATGCAGGTTCGCCCCCCGTTGCCCGTTTGCCGAACCACGCTGCACAGCAAGCGACCCGGCATTGGTCGATGTCGGCGATGGTCATATCGCCGCCTGTCACCGCTGGTCAGAAGCCGCTGCCTTGCGGATCCGCGCCGAACGCACCGAGACATGGATACCCACCCTATGACCGACGCCCCATTGATCCGCGTGACCGGCGCGCGACTGCATTATCAACTTGGCGGTGTCATGGGTGCCCTGCGTGGGCGCGCCCAGGTGGTGAAGGCCGTGGATGGCATCGCCTTCGAATTGCGTCACGGCGAGAGCGTCGGCCTGCTGGGCGAATCCGGATGCGGCAAGACCTCGACCGGGCGAATGCTGCTGAAACTGGATAACCCGACCGAAGGCAGCATAACCTTTGACGGCACTGACATCACCACGCTCAAGGGCGATGATCTGCGCCGGTTTCGGACCCGCGCGCAGATGATCTTTCAGAACCCGTTCGAGGCAATGAACCCCAGGTTCACGATCCGCGCCTCGTTGGCCGAGCCTCTGGAGAACGCCCGCGTTCCCCGCGAAGACCGGGAGGGGCGCATTCGCCGGGTGATGGAACTGGTCCGTCTGCCCGACCCCGACCAGTTTCTTGACCGCTTTCCGCATCAACTGTCGGGTGGTCAGTTGCAGCGC
>JAUSPL010000437.1 GCA_030656535.1 Gemmobacter sp. | reverse complement strand
AAAGGGCTCGTCCAGCAGCAAAAGGCGTGGTTCAGTCGCAAGCGCGCGCGCAATGGCGGCGCGTTGCCGCATGCCACCTGACAGCTGCGCTGGGCGCACATCGGCAAAGCCATCAAGGCCGACAAGGGCGATCAACTGGTCAATGGCGGGCTTGTTTATGGGACGGCGGGCCAAAGACAGGGCGAGTTCGATATTGGCGCGCACTGTGCGCCACGGCAACAGAGAAGGGTCTTGAAACGCAACCGAAAGGCCCGCCTGCCGCAGCATGTCGGCAGGCGGCAGGCCGTTGATCGTCACCTCGCCCGCCGTTGGCACCTCCAGCCCTGCGATCATGCGCAGGATGGTGGATTTGCCGCAGCCTGACGGCCCGACAAGCGCGGTCGTCTTTCCGGCCTCGAACACCAGATCGGTGGGCTTGACCGCCACAAGCCCGCCCTTCCAGGTTTTTGACAGCCCTTTGCAGCAGACGATTGGTGGGTGTCTTGGGTCAGTTGCCATAGACTTCTTCAAGAATGGAACGGTCCCACAGATCGGGTGTCACTTTTCGGCCCAGCAAAGCCAAGGTTTCGATGTTGGCGGTCACTGTCTCATCGCTCCACCAGCCAAAGCCGTTGGCATCCGTGAGGTCTGAAAACATGAGCGGGACCTGTCGCGCGGCCTGCAACCTTTGTGTTTCAAGGTCAAGGCCGGCATCGGGGAACATCCGCAGCGTCAGGTCGACGGCCGCGTCCGTGTCAGTGCGATAGGCGTCCCAACCCCGGACCTCTCCGCGCATCAGGGCGACCAGTTCGGCCCTGCGATTGGTCAGGCTGTCTTGCGTCGCAATATAGGTTTGCGAGTGCAGCGCATAGCCGTGGTCTGCCATCAGCATGGTGACGGACTCGATCCCCTCGACGGCCATCGCCACAGGCAGATCGGTTTCCCAACACAGCAGGCAATCCACCTCGTTTGTCAGCAGGGGCTGCGGTGAATACTGCGTCGGCACGATCTTGATCGTATTGATGTCCAGCCCGTTCAGGGTGCACAGCGCCTGCAGCACAGGCGTATTGGCCAAGGCCATTCCGATGCGTTTGCCCGCCAGGTCAGCGGGTGTGTTCACCGGGTTTGCGGGCAAAGACGCAATCACGAAGGGGTTCTTTTGCATCGCCACCCCAAGAATGCGGAACGGGGCGCCCTGTTCCACCGCCGCCGCGGTATAGTCGGCGGCCGAAATTCCCATCAGCGCGCTGCCGGCAACCACCGGGGGTTCAACCGGCGCATTCGGCCCGCCCGACAACAGTGACACGTCCAGCCCGCCCTCGGCCCACCAACCGCGATCAAGCGCAATATAGCTGCCCGCAAACTGAACCGAGTGAAGCCACGACAGTTGCAGCGCAACTTTGGTCGCCTGTGCACTGGCGCGCCCTGCCACAAGCCCCAGTGACGCAGCTGCAAATCCTGCGGCCCCGGTGCGCAACAAGCTTCGGCGTGTCATATTCAATCGGTTGGTCATACGCATCTCCTGTTAAGCGGGTAAGGCTAGGCTTGATGACCGGCGCGGCAAGGGCTGCACTCTGACATATCGCGGTTTCCGGTATCGGTATCTTTGATACGATCAAAACTTCACCGGTCGCAATCGGGTTCCGATCCCGATCAAAATCGTGCCGGGCAGCACCGTGGCCAGAAAAACCAGCCCGAAAGCGATGCTGGTGGCCAGCCCGTCGCTGGCAGTGGCACCGGCCACTGGAAACAGGGCGGCGGCGGCACCCTCGCGCAGACCCCAGCCGCTGATGGTGATAGGGATGACCATTGCGGTCAGGATCAGCGGCACCACCGCCAGCATGGCTGGAACCGGCAGTGTGACCCCGACAGCCCAGGCGCAAAACCCGAACCCTGCGATGTTGCACAGCACCGTGCCCAGGCTTAGGCGGATTTGCCGCCCGCGCACCTTTGGCGCAAACAGGGCGTGTTTCAGGGCTTCGGCTTGGGCCTTCAGACTATGTGCAATCCCCGCGCGTGCAAGCGCCCACAGCAACCCGGGCACCGCAAGGCCCGCCGCCATCAGACCGCCCATCGACCAGATCGCCCAAACTGGCCAATCGACCCCACCGGGAACCGTCAGCGTGGTCACAAACCCGAGGACCATCACCGCGAAAAGGGCAATTTGCCCGGCAAGACGCTCAAACACCACCGCCTGTCCTGATGCCATAAGTCCCGCCGCCTGGCGGGTTCGCATGGCGCGGCTTGCGTCACCGATGACGCCCCCCGGCAGCGCCTGATTGACGATTTGCGACAGGTAATACTCGCGTATGGCGGTCCACCTGCCCAATGCAATGCCAAGTTGCGCTGCCGTCAGCCGCCACCGCAGCGCCGACAGCACGGTTTGCATCGTCAGCGCCACCATCGCAGCCCCCAGCCAGACAGGATCAGCCCCGGCCAGAGTCTGCGCTGCCTGTGCGCCGTCCGCGACATGCCAGAGGACCACCAAAAGGCCAGTCGCAACAGCGAACTGCGCGCCACGTTTCGCAAATGGGGGCAGGTTCAACCGGTTCATGGTGTTGCCTTCACAGTCGTCGCAAGGGCGGACGAGAACGATTGCAAGAACAGATCGCGCATTTTTTCCATCTGCACCACGGGCGTCTGGTGATGCGGGATCAGACCTGAAACGGGGGCCCAGGC
>JAUSPL010000023.1 GCA_030656535.1 Gemmobacter sp. | reverse complement strand
GAACAACAGCAAGATACCGCCCCCCACCACCGCGCCCAAGACTGACAGCGCCCCCAACCCGACAGCCCCCGAAAAAATCCGATGCGACGCAACATCCGCCAAAGATAGCGCGGCCAGACGTTCAGCCTTGCCGATTTCCGTAAGATGGGCCTGCATGGTCCCAAGCGACGCCTGTGCGCCAGACAGATGTGCAACAGTGGCTTCACGCAGGTTCAATTGCCTGCGCATCATCGCAAACACCCCGTCAGGGCCTTGCGCCAACCGTTCCAGCCGGTCCACACCCTCCAGCAACAGATCAACATCGGTTTGAACCGGCAGATCGGCGCGCAACAGCGCGATTGTATCCAGTGTGTCCTGGCCCAGCCGTTCCACTTGATCCAGTGCGTCCGGGTCCGCGACCCCACGGGCTTGCAGCACCAATGCCGACAAGGTGGCGGCTTCGGTGGCCAACCGTTGAAGCCGGTCGCGCAGGCGCCGGTCACGTTCCAACGCGACCTCGGCACCTGCGCGGCGGACAGGATCAGGATCGCTGACCAGAACCAGCACCTGGGAATCCATATTGAACGAAAAATCCTCCAACAGCGCGCCTGCCTGATCCTGCACATCGCCGTGGGTCCAGCGCAGTTGTTCGTCCGCCGACTGCAACACCGTTGCCAATGCATCAAGCTCGGCCGCGACGCTGGTGAAATCCGTCAGGCTATGACGCAAGTCAGCCTCGGCGGCACGCAGTTGCGCTGCACCGCCAATGTCCCGCAAGCCGGGCGATGCCAGCACCGCGCCGATACCTTGTGCCGCTGCGGCAACACGGGGGCCAGGGTTGGCCGGGGCCGCAGCCGGATCCAGCGCCCCCGCCATTATGCCCGCCGACAGCGCCGCAAGGTCGCCCGTGAATTCGGCAAGTTCGCCAGCCAGGGCAACACGCGGAATCCGGTCGATCGCCAATGTGCTGAAATCCCGTTGGGCCTGCAACACAAGCACCATACCCGCAGCCAACAAGCCACCCGCGATGCAGGCAATGACCCCCACCGCCAAAAGCAGGCGGGTCCAGATCGACCACGCCCTCATCTGCGCGACTCGATCGCCGACAGGCGTGACTCGATTGCATCCAGTATACGCTGCGATTCCGCCTGCCATGCCAACAAGGTGGTCCGGTGGTCCGGCGCCGCGAGGGCCGCAGTTTCCGAAATCGGCATGTGTGTCAGCATCGCACGCAACGACGAAGTTTCCGGGGTGTTTGACCCCGCCAAGGCATGCCAGCGCCGCCACAAATCACGACGGCGCAGAAAATCGCGACCGATAAAGGCCTCGAACACCTCGTTCACTTGCCAATAGCGCCGGCTGGCAAGATCAGGATCATATCGCGACCAGCTGAACTGTAGCGCCGCACGCACCTCGGGCCGCAGGGTTTCAGCCAGTTCTGCACGCACGGCTTCGTTGACCGGAATTCGCCGGATGTCAGGACGCAGCAGCAGACGCTGCCCTTCTTGCGACAGCACAAAGTCGATAAAGCTGCGCGCAGCCTCGGGGTGACGCCCCCCGTTCAGCGCCCCCAACCGGGCCGGAATGATGATGATTGGGCGACCATAGCGAAAAACGATGCCCGACCCCGACCGCTTCAACGCCAGAAAGTCGATCGTCAGGCCCACGTCATAGCGCGATTGGCCCAAGCCCTCGAGCACCCCGAAACTGCGCGCGGAAATCGTGTTCAACTGACCCGACAGTTCCAGCAGCCATGCCCAACCGGCCTGCCATCCGCGATCTTGCAAGATCGTTTCGATCAGGCTGTGTGTGGTGCCCGACCGCATCGGATGTGACATTGCAATTCGCCCGGCATGGACCGGGTTCAGCAAGTCGTTCCAATCCTGCGGTACAGGGTGGCCAGCGGGCGATTGCCACGCCCAACCGACGGCTGAATAGGCAAAATCGACGTGCGGTCCATGCCCCAGGTCGACCAGCCGACCGGCATTGGCCAGAACGGCAAACGCCTCGGGGGCCGACGCCCAGAACAGATCGAACCTTCGGGAGTTGCCGCTCAGCAGTTCCGTGACCGCCGCGTTGGTATTCTTGTTCAGGTGACGCAACTGAATTTCAGGGTGCGCCGCGCTGAAGGCTTCGGCGATCGGGGCAATCACTTCGGCATCATAGGACGTGAGGATGCGAAGCTCTGTCACTTCGGCCCGCACGGCAAACGGCCACAGCAACAGGATCATCACGCCAATAATCCACCTCATCCGGCACCCCCACTGCTGCGTGCAAGATCTAGTAGACCGGCTGGCTTGACCGCAAGCAACAAGGTTGTCCGCGGGCCCGTTTAAAGGCCCGCGGCATGCGGTGCAGCGACGGGATTCAGAAGTCCAGATGTTCGACGTTCAGCGCATTTTGTTGAATGAACTCGCGCCGCGGTTCGACCACATCGCCCATCAGCTTGGTGAATATGTCATCGGCCTCAGCCAGATCATCGACCTTTACCTGCAACAAGGTGCGCGCTTCGGGGTCCAGCGT
>JAUSPL010000436.1 GCA_030656535.1 Gemmobacter sp. | reverse complement strand
CGACCACCATATTGGCCGTGGAGACCCGCGTCCCTAGCCGGGCGATAAGAAGATAGCAGCCGACCGCGTCGATCAGGCTGGCCACGAGGCCGCCGTGCAGGCGGTTCAGGTTCGGAGCACCGATCATCTCGGTTCGCAGCGGCATCCGCATGGTGAGCGTTTCGGGCGTCAGCGAGACGACCTTAAGGCCCATCCAGCTGTCGAACTGCGACGTGTCGACGGTTGCCTGCAACTCAGCATCGGTCATGGTCATGGGGGTGACTTTCGGAAAAGGGATCAGAGATTAAGCCGCCGACGCGCGTCGCTGGCCAGTTGGACACGGCGCGCACGGCCGGTGACGGTGAACGGCAGGTCGGCTGCGGCAACGGGGATGACGTATTTCGGGATCTTGAAGCGGGCGATCCGGTTCTGGCAGAATTCAGTCAGGTCCTTCTGGTCCGGGGTCCGGCCCCGCCCGACCACCAGCGCACAGCCGACCTCGCCCATGCGGGCGTCGGGCACGCCGACGACAATCACGTTCTCGATGTCCGGATGGGTCTTGAGGAAGTTTTCCACCTCCTCGGGCATCACCATTTCGCCGCCACAGCGGTAGGCTTCCTTGATTCTCCCCATGAGCCGGACATAGCCGTCAGCATCCATGGTTCCGACGTCGCCGGTATGGAACCAGCCGTCGGGCGTAAAGGCCCGGGCCGTTTCCTCTGGTTTGTTGTAGTAGCCCTTGGTGACACAGTAGCCCCGCGCCATAAGCTCCCCCTTTTCGCCGGGGGCCAGATCGGCGCCGGTTTCGGGATCGATAGTTTTGTAAATCACCAGATGCGCGCCATCGCCCGGCACCGCCGCAAGTCCCGCCAGTTTCAGCCGCCCGTTGCTGTTTCGCAGGACGTTGTCATCGCCTTCCGAGATCGCGCAGCAGGTCGACGCCGAACATTCGGTCATGCCATAGCCCGACATAAGTTCACGCGCACCGAAATGATCGCGGATGTCCTGCCAGATCGTCGGCGGATTGACCCCTCCCGAGTTGAAGAAAGCCACAAGCGACGGGCAGTTGAAGCCGCGCGTGCGAACGACATCCAGCATCGCCTGGGTCATCAAGGGCACGCAGCAGATTTCACCGACCTGATGGCGCTCGGCAGCCTCGACCATGTCGAGCGCATCGAAGCGGATGCGGGGCACGATGGCGCCGCCGATGAACATCATCGCGACGAGGCATTCGACATAACCGAACACATGGTACATTGGCAGGGCAAACAGGACGCGCCGACCGGGCTCGCGGGCCAGTGTGTAGGTAGACGCATAGGCGATGCGGAGGATCATATCATGCGTGATCATCGCCCCCTTGGGATGGCCGGTCGTCCCCGACGTGTAGAGGACGTCGCAACGAAAATCGGGGTCTGCCTTGGCCTCGGCCTCGGTCAGCATCGCCAGATCGGCCGCGGACGGCGACCACGCTGCGTCAATCAGCGGAAGCGAGCCAGGCCGCAGCGGCGCCTCGACCGGGACGACAAAGACCCGGCGCAAGCAGGGATAGCCCCCGCCTCCGGCCCCGGTTTCCCACCTGGGCATCAGGGCGTCCAGATCAGCGAGATAATCGTGGTCACGGAACATGTTCATCACGATCAGCGCGACGCAATCCGCCTGCTGCAGGATGTAACCGATCTCGGCCTGCCGCAGCATGAAGTTCACCGAGACCGCCACCGCCCCCAGCCGGGCGACCGCGAACTTGGCGATCGTGAATTCGACCTGGTTGCCCAGAATGATGGCCACGTGATCACGCGGCCGCACCCCATGGGCGAGCAGGCGCGCCGCAAGCCGACGCGATTCCTCCCGGATCTCGCTGTAGGTCCATACGCGATCCTCGGCGATGACGAAGGGCGAGTCCCCATGCCGTTCGGCCGCATGGTCCAACGTCCCGGCGAGCGTCCGTTTCTTCCACGGTCCGTTCGCTTGCTCGATGATCGCGCGGCGCTGCGCGAGGGATTTCCAGTGTCCCGTGGTTTCCGCGTTGCTCGTGCTCATGCCTGCCTCAGGTTTCCGCCTCCACGACGCGCGTTTCGGCGCTGCCAACGGTGATCACACAGTGTTCCCGATTATAGTGGACGGCCAAAGGGATCAAGCCAAGCGCGGGAATCGGCCCGATAAGAAAGGCAGCGTTGCAGAACCCAAGCCAAGAAACGGCGTTCTGGCCCTTGCGTCGCTGGTGCCAGAGTTCATCCTGCAAGCTGGGCCCGTCGCGGCGTTGCGCGTCGGATTGGGGATATCAGGGAGAGGGAAAATGGGACTTCTGTCAGAAAAGAAAGCCGTCGTCACCGGCGCAGCGCGAGGCTTGGGCTTTTCAATTGCCCGGGGCCTTGCCGAGCAAGGGGCGCACGTACTGGTGGTGGACCGTGACGCCACAGCGGCGGAACAGGCCGCCGAGCAACTCTGCGCCGCAGGCGGCAGCGCCGAACCCGTGACACTTGACATCAGCCGGCGCGAGGATGTTTTCGCCTTTGGGCGCGACGTTCAGAAACGGCTGGGCCAGATCGACGTGCTGGTCAACAATGCCGGTATAGCGCCGCGCGTCCGGCTCGATGACCCCGACCTGATGGAGCAGTGGGACCGGGTGATCGACATCAACCTGAAGGCCCAATGGGACATGACAATCGCCCTGCTGCCAGCGCTGCGGCACGACGGCGCGAGCATTGTGTTCGTCGCCTCCATCGCAGCCTTCACTGCACCGCGCTCGTCCGCGGGCTACGGTGCTGCGAAGGCCGGCCTGCGCTCGCTGATCCAGTACTTCGCCAACGAACTGGGACCAGAAGGAGTTCGCGTAAATGGTCTGGCCCCGGGGCGGATGCTGACCGACATGACGTTCGAGGCGGTCAAACTGCCGTCGGGCGCCAAGTTCCTCGATCGGGTGGCGTTGAAGCGCAACGGCGAAGCCGACGAAATCGCAGGGCCAGCAGTGTTCCTTGCGTCCTCCATGTCGAGCTATGTGACCGGCGTCACCATCCCCGTCGACGGAGGGTTCCTCGCGCTTTGATCGGCCATTGAGCTTGCCCCGCAGCAGCCTGACCTGTCAGGCTGCTGCTTTTTCGAACTCGAACTGATCGCTGCAGCGGAAATTCTCGACCAGGAAGTC
>JAUSPL010000017.1 GCA_030656535.1 Gemmobacter sp. | reverse complement strand
ACGCTGGCCTACAAGTACGGGTTTCAAAGCTTTGACATGGGTCTTGCCTCGGCGGTCGCCACGATGATCTTTGTCGGGCTGGTGATTGCAACCACGGTCTATCTGATGCTGATCCAGTCGCGCGAGGAGGACTGACATGGCCGGTATCCTGCGCAAGATCGCCATATATACCGCCCTTTGGGTCGCCTTTGTCTGGGCGGTATTTCCGTTCTACTGGATGGTCGTCACGTCGGTTCGCCCCTCGTCCGAGATTTTTCAGCGCCCGCCCGGACTTGTCCCGACAGGCATCACCTTTCAGCACTATATCGACCTGCTGGTGGGGGCGCAGTTCTGGCGCTATGCGATGAACAGCGTGGTGTTGACCCTGACCGTGACGGTTCTCAGCGTGCTTGTGTCGGTGACGGCCGGCTATGCCATGGCACGGCACAAGTTTCGCGGGTCGGTCGCGCTGCCATTGCTGATGCTGTATGGGCAGATGTTTCCGCCGGTGCTGTTGCTGATCCCGTTTTATGTTCAGCTGCGCGTGTTTGGCTGGCTGGACAGCCTGTGGGGGCTGGTTCCGGTCTACATGAGTTACATGTTGCCGCTGTGTGTCTGGTTGATGCGGGGGTTCTTTTCGCAGGTGCCGATGTCGCTGGAGGATGCAGCCCGTATGGACGGCTGTACCCGTTGGCAGGCCTTCTGGAAGGTGATCTTGCCGATGGCACAACCGGGCATCGTTGCGGTCGCGACCTGGGTCATGATCCACACCTGGAATGAATACCTGTACGCCAGCACCTTTATTCTCAGCGACAAGAACCGGACCTTGCCGCTTAGTCTGACAGACCTGATCGGTCAGTATTCCACCGACTGGGGCATGCTGATGGCCGGGGGCGTCATAACGGCGGCGCCGATCCTGCTGGTCTTCTTTATCTTGCAAAAAAGCCTTGTATCGGGCGTCGGCGGTGGCGCCGTGAAAGGGTAAACCATGACCAAAATCGCACGCATCGAAGCCTTTGCCCTGTCGTGTCCCACACCGGGCGGGGCCGTGTTCGCGGTGGGCCGTTCGGCCAAGCGCGACATGGTTCTGGTTCGGATCGAAACCGAAAGCGGCATCATTGGCTACGGCGAGGCACACCACGCGCAGACCCCCAGCACAATCGCGGCCTTCATCAACGACGCCTTGGCTCCGCTTTTGATCGGCATGGACGCGCATGAAACCGAGGTCATCTGGAACCGGGTCTATCTGCGCCTGATCGCAACCCATGGGCCGGGTGCGGCCGCCGTGATCGGGTTGTCGGGTGTTGATCTGGCGTTGTGGGACATCAAGGGCAAGGATCTGGGTCAGCCAGTGTGGCGGCTGCTGGGTGGCACACGGCGGAAAATTCCCGTCTATGCCGGCGGCATCAGTCTGGGGTTTCAGCCCGAGGCCGACCTGATCCGCGAGATTGAGGGTTATGTCGCACGCGGGATTCCCTTCATGAAATTGCGGGTGGGTGACACCATGTCTGCCGATCTGGCTCGGGTGCGGGCCGTGCGCGAGGCGTTTGGCGATGTGGTGACGCTGGCCGCTGATGCGGGGACCCGCTATAGCAGCAGCGATGTCGCCTTGATTGCCGAAGTGTGCGATGCTGGCCGTCTTGTCTGGCTGGAAGAACCTTTTACCCCGGACAATCTGCCCGGTTACCGCCGCTTGCGTGACGTGACCTCGACCCCACTTGCCGCAGGTGAGAATCATTTCACCCGTCACGAGCTGCGCGCGATGATATCCGAGCAACTGATCCAGTTTGTGCAGGCCGATTGCTGCAAGACCGGCGGGATCACGGAAATCATGAAGATTGCGGCGCTGGCCGATACCTGGCACCTGCAGTTCGCGCCGCATACCAGCGCTTCGGTGCTGTCAACTGCGGCATCGACCCATGTTCTGTCAGCGGCCCCCAACGCGTATATCTATGAGGCGGACGTGTCCGCGACCAACGCCTTCCGCGACGAGCTGGGTGCGCCATTCGTGATCGAAGACGGTCATATCATGGCGCCGGATGGCCCGGGTCTGGGCGTCACCGTAGATGAGCGGCTGATTGACAGGTTTCCCTTTATCCGCGGCGCATCCTACGTGCGGGCCTGACCGCTTTGTCGGCCAAAGCCCGCACATATGGCGGGTGTGGGTTGCTTTGGGTCACTGTGACAAAGAGATCGTGACCGCCGCTGGTGCGATATGTTCAGATTGCGCTGGAATGCCCCGCTTTTGACAGGTCAAAGGCATCAAAGGCGCGGGCGATGATCCTGGTCAGTGGCCGCGCTTCCGGTGGAATCGACAGGCCGTCCCGGTCGAGTATGACCGCGCTGCCGAAGTGGTTTGCGGCCGCACGCAGCATGCTGTCCAGTTCGCTTTCGGACACCGCGAAACGGCCCAGAAGTTCGTCCCGGCTGATGTGAAAGTCGCACATCAGCGCCTCGATCATGCGGGCGCGCAGCAGGTCGTCACCCTTGAACATGTGCCCGCGGTGGGTGGCGAAATGCCCCGCCCGAATGGCCTTGGTGTATTCCCCGGTCCCCGAGACGTTCTGCGCGAACCCTTGGGGAAAGCGCGAAATCGACGAGGCGCCCAAGCCAACCAATACAGGGGCCTGATCGTCGGTATATCCTTGAAAGTTGCGCTTGAGGGTGCCCGCTGCCAGCGCTTTTGCAAGACCATCATCGGGGCGGGCGAAGTGGTCAATTCCGATCTCGACATAGCCGTCCCACAAGAACAGTTGCCGCGCAACATCGAACATCTTCAGCCGTTCCTGCGGGGTGGGCATGGCGTCAGACGGGATCATCTGCTGGCGCCGCGACATCCATGGCACATGGGCATAGCCGTAAAGCGCAACCCGGTCCGGCGACAGGGTCAGCAGCTTTTGCACCGAATCCGCGATGCCGTGTTCGGTCTGGTGCGGCAGACCAAACAGGATATCGGCGTTCAGGCTTTTGACACCCCGTGCACGAATCGCGTCGGCAGCGGCCTTGGTGATCTCATAGCTTTGCTCGCGGCCGATCACCTTCTGGATCTCGGGATCAAAATCCTGCACCCCGATCGAGGCACGGTTCATGCCCGAGGCTGCCAGCGCGTCAAGCCGGGCGTCGTCAATCTCGTTGGGGTCGATCTCGACCGAGAACTCGCCATCTGTGGCCATCGGTGTGATCGCAAATACCGCGTCGGCCAGCTCACGGATCATGTCCGGCGACATCAGGGTCGGCGTCCCTCCGCCCCAATGCAGGCGCGACAGGCGCACACCGGGGGCAAGATCACGCGCCAGCAGCGCAATTTCCGCCTTTAGCGTCTGGACATAGGCGCGAACCGGTGCGTCGGAACTGGTACCTTGCGTGCGGCAGGCGCAAAACCAGCACAGGCGGCGACAGAACGGGACATGAAGATACAAGGATATCTCTGACCCTGACGGGATCTTGCGGACCCAGTCGGTGAAATGGCCGTGACCAATGGACGTCGCGAAATGCGGGGCCGTAGGGTAGCTTGTGTACCTGGGCACGCGCGCGTCAAAAAGTCCGAGCCGCGAAAGTTGCGATTCAGTGTTCATTCGGATATCATACGAACTGCACGGTCAATTGGCCTTGATGCAGATCAAACTGGACGCGCACATGGCCCGTAAAGACACTCCGACTTTTGTGACTCAGGACTGCGGTGATTGCCCAATTCGCCATAGGGCGGTCTGCGCGCGCTGCGAGACGGACGAGCTCGAAGAACTGGAGAAAGTCAAGTATTATCGCAGCTTTGAGGCGGGGCAGACAGTGATCTGGTCAGGTGACCGGATGGATTTCGTGGCGTCGGTGGTTACTGGCATCGCCACATTGACGCAGACGCTTGAGGACGGCCGCCGGCAGATGGTGGGGCTTTTGCTGCCGTCAGATTTCGTCGGAAGGCCAGGGCGGGATTCT
>JAUSPL010000014.1 GCA_030656535.1 Gemmobacter sp. | reverse complement strand
CAAGATCAGCGCGCGCGGCGTCCAAGTGTATTACGGTGAGCAGCACGCGCAGACTGATGTCGATGTGGACATTCTGGACCGCACCGTCACGGCCTTTATCGGGCCTTCGGGTTGCGGAAAGTCGACGTTCCTGCGCTGTTTGAACCGGATGAACGACACCGTCGCAATCGCCCGGGTCATGGGAACGATTTTGCTGGACGGCGAAGACATCTATGATCCGCGGATCGACCCGGTGCAGTTGCGCGCAAAGGTCGGGATGGTGTTCCAAAAGCCCAACCCCTTTCCGAAATCGATCTACGACAATGTGGCTTACGGCCCGCGCATCCACGGGTTGGCTCGCAGCAAGGCGGATCTGGACGTGATCGTCGAGGCGTCCTTGCGCAAGGCCGCGATCTGGAATGAGGTCAAGGACCGCCTGACGGACCCCGGGACCGGACTTTCAGGCGGCCAGCAGCAACGTCTGTGCATCGCCCGCGCCATCGCAACCTCGCCCGAGGTGCTGTTGATGGACGAGCCCTGTTCCGCGCTGGACCCGATCGCCACGGCACAGGTCGAAGAACTGATCGACGAATTGCGCAGCCAGTTCTCGGTGGTGATCGTGACGCACTCGATGCAGCAGGCCGCTCGTGTCAGCCAGAAGACCGCGTTCTTCCATCTGGGAAATCTGGTCGAATACGGGGATACAGGCCATATCTTTACCAATCCAAGCGACCCACGTACCGAAAGCTATATCACTGGCCGGATCGGCTAACGGAGGACGATGATGAACAATGATCCCCATATCGCCCGCGCCTTCGATCGTGATCTGGAAACGATTCAGGCGCTGACCATGAAAATGGGCGGGTTGGTCGAGGTCGCGACACTGGACGCGGCCCGCGCCCTGGAAACCCGCGATGTCGAACTGGCAGCCCGCGTGCGTGAAAACGACAAGGCGATTGACGCGCTGGAAGCCATGGTGAACGAAGAGGCCGCCCGCCTGATCGCCTTGCGCGCACCGACAGCAAGCGATCTGCGCACCGTGTTGTCAGTGCTGAAGATCACCGGCTCGCTGGAACGGATGGGCGACTATGCCAAGAACATCGCCAAGCGGTCGACCGTTCTGGCCCAGACCCCGCCGATCGAGGGCACCACCGGAACAGTGCGCCGGATGGCCAAACACGTAGAGCAGATGCTCAAGGATGTGCTGGACGCCTATATCCGGCGCGATGCGGCCTTGGCTGCGGATGTCAGGACGCGCGACCAAGAGGTCGACCAGATCTACAATTCTTTGTTCCGCGTGCTTTTGACCCACATGCTGGAAGACCCGCGCAACATCACGGCCTGCATGCATCTGCACTTCATCGCAAAGAACGTCGAACGCATGGGCGACCATGTCACAAGTATCGCGGAGCAGGTGATTTATCTGACCACCGGGTCGTTGCCCGAAGATGCACGACCCAAGGACGACCAGACCGCCTTTGTAAGCTCGATCAAGGATTGACCATGTCGACTAACAAAAAGCCGCGCGTGCTTCTGGTCGAGGATGAAGGCGCCCAGCGTGAAGTGCTGACCTATAACCTTGAGGCCGAGGGCTTTGAGGTCATCGTGGCCGTAACCGGCGACGATGCGCTGCTGCTGGTGGCAGAGGAAGAGCCCGATCTGATCTTGCTGGACTGGATGCTGCCCGGCGTTTCGGGGATCGAGGTTTGCCGTCAGGTCAAGGCGCGGCCGGAAACACGGTCGATCCCGATCATCATGCTGTCGGCGCGGTCCGAAGAACTGGACCGGGTTCGGGGTCTGGAAACCGGGGCCGACGATTACATCATCAAGCCCTATTCGGTTGCCGAACTGATGGCCCGTTTGCGCACCCAGCTGCGACGCACGCGACCTGCAAGCCTTGGCGAGCGGTTGGTCTGGCAGGATATTTTGCTGGATTCGGCGGAACACCGGGTCTGGCGCAGCGGACAGCAGGTCAACCTCGGCCCGACCGAGTTCCGCCTGCTGACCACGCTGATGGAAAAACCGGGTCGGGTCTGGAGCCGCGATCAACTGCTTGACCGGGTCTGGGGGCGCGACATCTATGTCGATACCCGCACAGTGGACGTGCATGTTGGGCGCCTGCGAAAGGCCCTGATGCGCGACGGCGGCGTTGATCCGGTGCGTACGGTGCGTGGCGCGGGCTATTCTTTGGGATGACGCGCCGCGCCGGGTGATCAGGCCCGCCCGGCTTCGGCTGCAGCAACGGCATCCAGCCATGCCCGGATTGCAGCAAGGCTTTCGGGCTCATCCAGAAACGGGATATGCGCGCGGTCAGGTACTTGGGCAAAGATCATGTCCGGGCGCCGCTTTTGCATTTCTACTGTGGCAGCGGCAGACAAAAGGTCGCTGTTTGCCCCGCGGATCAACGCGACCGGCATCCCTGCGCAGGCGTCGAACAGGGGCCACAGGTCCGGGCTTTCGGCAACATAGGCGGCCATGAACGCGTCCCGCAACTCGGGGTCATAGTTGATTTTCAGGCCACCGGCATCTGGCAGATAATGGCGCTTGGCTTCTTCCAGCCAGCGC
>JAUSPL010000434.1 GCA_030656535.1 Gemmobacter sp. | reverse complement strand
GCTTGGATGTGTGGGTGGTGCGGTCGGTCATGAGGAAACCTTCGGAGGGAATGGGATGCGTCTGCTGCTTTCGGTGATCTACACGGCCTTGGCGCTTGGTGCAAATCCCGGTCTGGCTGACCCTGATCTGATGGCGCTGCGCGAAGGTGACATGCGCAAGCTGGTGGTCCATTCCGAACCCAAAGCAGTATCGGCGGTTGCGTTCCAGGACCCTGCGGGTGGCAAACACCACCTGTCGGACTGGCAAGGCAGGGTGGTGTTGGTGAACTTCTGGGCCACATGGTGCGCGCCCTGCCGGGCCGAAATGCCGTCGCTGGACGCGCTGGAGGCCGGTTTGGGGGGGGCGGATTTTGCGGTGGTGCCGGTCGCGACGGGTCGCAATTCTGTCGCGGGAATCGAGCGGTTCTTTGCCGAAGTCGGTGTCGGCAGGCTGCCTGTCTTGCTGGACGCCAAATCTGCTCTGGCGCGCGAGATGGGGGTCCGGGGCCTGCCGGTGACGGTGATCCTTGACCGTGAAGGTCGTGAGGTCGGACGGCTGACCGGCGAAGCGGACTGGAACGGCCCCGAGGCGCGCGCCTTGATTGCGGCCCTTATCGCGCGCTGAACGGTTGCCATGCGGAGGCGCTGACGCGCCATACCTTTTGTCTCGCCCTCCCGCCAAAGGGGCGGGAGGCTCGGGTGGGACTGCGGTCACGGACGGTCCGGGCAGGACTTAGCCAAGGACCGCGACCTTGTCGTGGCAAGGGCAGGTTGTCAGGTGATCGTTGACCAGCCCGCAGGCTTGCATGAAGGCATAGGTAATCGTTGGTCCGCAGAATTTGAAGCCCTCGGTCTTTAGCGCCCTGGACATCTTGCGGGAAATATCGGTTTCAGCGGGGACCTGCGAAAGATGCGTCCAGCGGTTCTTGATCGGGGTGCCGTCGACGAAATCCCACAAGAACCGGTCAAACCCGATCCGCTGCTGCACGGACAGATAGGCGCGGGCATTGCCGATGGTGGACTCGATCTTGCCGCGATGGCGGACGATGCCGGGATCGGCCAGAAGCCGGGTGACGTCCGTTTCGGTCCAGGTCGCGATGGTGGCAGGATCAAAGTCGGCAAAGGCGGCACGGAAGCTGTCCCGTTTGCGCAAGATGGTGATCCACGACAAGCCAGCTTGAAAGCCATCCAGAATCAGCTTTTCCCACAGCGCACGTGGGTCGCGTTCCGGAACGCCCCATTCCGTGTCGTGATATGCAACATATATCGGGTCGGCACCACACCACCCACATCGCTCAGACATGATGAAATCCCTTGCTAGGCAATCAGTTGTGACAGTCGACTGGACTTTAGCAAAATTAGAACAAAATGGGAATTTTTACGTCTTCTTCAGTCCTGTGGCGGCAATGTGCCACTTGGCGGCGTAGGAGCGGGCATCATGGAAGACTTATTCTTGGAGCGGCTGTCGGACCCATTGTCGGTCGCGGTGGCCGAACGTGACCGCCAGACGTTGGACTTGGTGGCCGAGGCTTTGCGCGTGCGCCGGGTCATGTTGGCGTTTCAACCTGTGGTGATGGCATCGAACCCGGCGCGGATCGCGTTCTATGAGGGATTGATACGGATCGTTGACGACACCGGGCGGGTGGTCCCTGCGCGCGAATTCATGGGGGCGGTCGAAACCCGCGAACTGGGGCGGATGATCGACTGCGCCTCGCTTGAAATGGGGCTTGCGGCGCTTGCCGAGGTGCCGACACTGCGGCTGGCGATCAACATGTCGGCGCGCTCGATCGGGTTTCCGCGTTGGCACAAGACTTTGGATCAGGGCCTGGCGCAGGATCCGACTGTTGGCGAACGGTTGATTCTGGAAATCACCGAAAGTTCCGCAATGCAGAAACCCGAGCTGGTGACGGGTTTCATGGGCGATCTGCAACGGCGTGGCATTGCCTTTGCTCTGGATGACTTTGGGGCGGGCTACACGGCATTTCGCTATTTCCGAGAGTTCTTTTTTGACGTGCTGAAAATTGACGGGCAGTTCATTCGCGGCATTGCCTCTGACCCGGACAACCAAGCGCTGACGCGGGCATTGGTGTCGATCGGGCAGCATTTCGACATGTTGACGGTGGCAGAATCGGTTGAAAGCGCTGCGGATGCGGACTGGCTGCGCGCAGCGGGGGTGGATTGTCTGCAGGGTTATTTCTATGGAATGCCGACGGTCAATCCGGCCTGGAAACAGCCCAAACGGCGCCAAGCCTGAACCACGGATGCCCAAGCCGCGCCGTTGATGCGCAAATTCCTTGCAGTTTCCGCACTGGAAGCTTAGCCATGCTGCAGAGCGGCGGAGGCAACGCTCCGCCCTGATCTCGCTAAGGGAGAGGAGCCCCCATGACCAATGTCGTAATCGTCTCGGCCGCGCGCACCGCGGTCGGAAGCTTCAACGGATCATTCGCCAATACACCGGCGCATGATCTTGGTGCTGCAATGATCGAGGCTGTCGTTGCCCGCGCGGGCATCGACAAGGCCGAAGTCTCTGAAACCATCCTCGGTCAGGTTCTGACGGCCGGTCAGGGTCAGAACCCGGCCCGTCAGGCGCATATCAAGGCCGGTCTTGCCAAGGAATCCGCGGCCTGGTCGATCAACCAGGTTTGCGGGTCGGGCCTGCGGGCGATTGCCTTGGGCGCACAGCACATCCAGCTGGGCGATGCCGATATCATTGTCGCTGGCGGGCAAGAGAGCATGTCGCTGTCGCCCCACGTCGCGCATCTGCGCGCTGGGCAAAAGATGGGCGACATGAACTTCATCGACAGCATGATCAAGGACGGTCTGTGGGACGCCTTTTACGGGTATCACATGGGCCAGACCGCCGAAAACGTCGCGACGCAGTGGCAGATCAGCCGCGAGCAGCAGGACATTTTCGCGGTCGCCAGCCAGAACAAGGCCGAGGCGGCGCAGAAGGCGGGCAAGTTCGCCGATGAGATCGTTCCCTTCGTGATCAAGACCCGCAAGGGTGACGTGACTGTGGACGCCGACGAATATATCCGCCACGGAGCAACCATTGAGGCGATGGCAAAGCTGCGCCCGGCGTTCACCAAGGATGGCTCGGTCACGGCTGCCAACGCGTCGGGTTTGAACGACGGTGCCGCGGGCGTCCTGTTGATGTCCGCAGAGGAAGCCGAGCGTCGCGGCTTGAAGCCGCTTGCGCGCATTGCGTCCTATGCCACTGCCGGTCTGGATCCGTCGATCATGGGCGTGGGCCCGATCTTTGCGTCGCGCAAGGCGCTGGCCAAAGCGGGCTGGGCTGCCGCCGACCTGGATCTGGTCGAGGCGAATGAGGCGTTTGCCGCGCAAGCCTGTGCGGTAAACAAGGACATGGGCTGGAACCCCGACGTGGTCAACGTGAATGGCGGCGCAATTGCCATCGGCCATCCGATCGGTGCTTCGGGTGCGCGGATCCTGAATACGCTGCTGTTCGAAATGCAGCGCCGTGATGCGAAAAAGGGTCTAGCGACCCTGTGCATCGGGGGCGGCATGGGTGTCGCGATGTGTCTCGAGCGCTGAATTATCAGCATTGTTCGACCTGCGGCGCGCAATAATCTTGCGC
>JAUSPL010000007.1 GCA_030656535.1 Gemmobacter sp. | reverse complement strand
GGAGTGTCGTTGGAGATGAATCCAGCGTCTTCTTCGCTGTCAAAGGGGATGATCGACAAGACCGGGCCAAAGATTTCCTCGCGCTCGATGGTCATGCCGGGCTTTACGTCGGCAAACACCGTCGGGCGGACGTAATAGCCCTTGTTCATCCCCTCGGGCAGACCAAGCCCGCCCGCCACCAGACGCGCGCCCTCTTCGATGCCCTTCTGGATATAGCCCTGAATCTGGTCCCACTGGCGCTTGTTGACCACTGGTCCGATGTGACGACCGGGGGCCGACGCCGGGCCGACCGTGGTGGCCTCGGCGGTTTCGCGGGCGATTTCGACCGCCTGATCGTAGAACGACCGTTCAACCAGCATCCGTGAAGGCGCGTTGCAGCTTTGGCCCGAGTTGTTGAACATGTGCTGGACGCCGCGCTTGACGGCCTTGGCGTCGGCATCGGCGAACACGAGGTTGGCGCCTTTGCCACCCAGTTCCAGCGTCACCCGTTTCAGCGTTTCCGCCGCCGCCAGCGAAATCGCCTTGCCTGCGCGGGTAGACCCGGTGAACGAAATCATCTCGACATCCGGGTGGCTGGACAACCGGCTGCCGACCCCGACCCCGTCACCGTTCACAAGGTTGAACACCCCGGCGGGGAACCCGGCTTCGTGCACGAACTCGGCAAACAGCATGGATGACAGCGGCGATTCCTCGGACGGCTTCAGGACACAGGTGCAGCCCGCCAACAGGGCCGGCGTGACCTTCAGCGTGACCTGGTTCATCGGCCAGTTCCAGGGTGTGATCAATCCGACCACGCCGATCGGTTCCAGCGCGATGCGTGTATTGGGTGCATGGGGGCCAAGCGGGCGGATCCACTCCAGTTCCTTGAACGCGGTGATGAAATTGCGGATGTGCCAGTTTCCGCTGGTGGCTTGCTGTTCGCGGGCCATCGAGATAGGCGCGCCCATTTCCAGACTGATCGCCTGCGCCATATCGTCCAGTCGCGATTCGTAGATGGCCAGCAACCGTTCAACCGCGGCAAGCCGTTCTGCCGGGGGCGTGGCGGCCCATGCGGGAAACGCGGCCTTGGCGCTGGCAACGGCTGCGTCGGTATCTGCCTGCGTCCCCAGGCTGATGATCGCGCAGGGTTCTTCGGTCGAGGGGTCGATCACCGGGTGGTCACGCGCTTCGGTTGGCGCGACCCACTGGCCGTTGATATAGAACTGACGTTTATCAAGCATGTCTGTCACTCCGCTTTGGGTTGGTGGCAAGGTGGCACCGTGTTTCATCGCCCGCAACCCCACCCGTGCCGGGACAGGCCACTGGTGGCGAAAACCCGTGGCACAGCGTCGCAAACGCGCGTTGCGGGCTGCAAAACGGTGACAGACTGCCTATATGACCGAGGACAATCGTTTCATCTAATTTATCAAGGAACTATCATGTCTCTGCGTATCAACGATATTGCCCCGAACTTTACCGCCGACTCGACGATCGGAAAACTCAGCCTGCACGACTGGATCGGCGATAGCTATGCAATCTTGTTCAGCCATCCCAAGGACTTCACCCCGGTCTGCACCACAGAGTTCGGGGCCGTTGCGCGGTTGACAGACGAATTTGCCAAGCGCAACTGCAAGGTTGCGGGCATTTCGGTCGATCCGGTCGCTGAACACATGAAATGGGTCGCCGATATCGAAACCTATTCCGGCAAGAAAGTCACCTTTCCGATCATAGCCGATGACAAGCTGGAAATCGCCAAGCTGTATGACATGCTGCCTGCCGATGCCTATCTGCCCGACGGCCGGACACCCCAGCACACCGCGACCGTCCGGACCACGTTCATCATCGGCCCCGACAAGAAGATCCGTCTGATGTTGATCTATCCGATGTCGGTTGGCCGCAACTTCAGCGAAATCCTGCGGGCGCTGGATGCGGTGCAGGCCACCGATGGCGCACCCTTTGCAACGCCGGCCGATTGGCAACAGGGCGATGACGTGATTGTTGCGTTGTCCGTTTCGACCGACGATGCCAAAGCCCGCTTTGGTGACGTCGAGATCGCGCTGCCATATCTGCGCAAGGTCAAGATGCCCGCCTGATCCCAAGACCAAGGTAAGGTCTTGTGAATGCGCCCTGTCCGGCTTTGCCGTGACAGGGCGTTTTCGTCTGTGCATGCCCGCTGTGATCGGGTTCGCGTACGCCTGCTTTTCTTGGTCTATTCCGCTACGTGCAAGGCTGGGGGGCGCTTTGGCCCAAGCACGGTTTCGATCCCACCAACGCGTCCCTCAAGGCTGGACGCTTCTGCAGCGATCTCCTGGATCCGGGCCGTCATTTCCTCGGGGGACAGGGCGGCGGGCTCTTGCTCTTTTTGCCCAACGAACCGGCCAAAGAACCGCGCCAACAGGTTCGACAGATCATCCATGATCAGGAAAAACGACGGCACGACGATCAGACTTAGAACGGTGGACACGATGATCCCGCCGATCACCGCCGTTGCCATTGGGGCGCGGAACGAACCGCCTTCGCCCACACCCAGCGCCGATGGCAGCATTCCTGCCGACATGGCGATTGAGGTCATGATGATGGGCCGCGCCCGCTTGTGGCCCGCCTCCATCACCGCAGTCAAGCGGTCCATGCCCTGATGGCGCATCTCGATGGCGAAATCGATCAGCAAGATGGCGTTCTTGGTCACGATCCCCATCAGCATCAGGATGCCGATCAGCACCGGCATTGACACCGGGCTGTCGGTCAGGATCAGCGCGGTTGCGACCCCACCAATGGCCAGGGGAAGCGAGAACAGAATGGTAAACGGCTGGATCACCGACTTGAACAACAAGATCAGCACCGTCAGCACCAGCAGCAGGCCCATGACCATCGCGTTCTGAAAGCTGACCATGAGTTCGCCCTGAACCTCGGCGTCTCCGGCTTCCTGGACGCGGACGCCTGCGGGCAGTTCGGTGCTGGACGTGATCTCGTTGAAGCGGGCAGATGCGGTCCCCAGCGCCACGCCCACGGGCAGGTTCGCCCCGATCGTGGCGCGGCGTTCGCGGTTCAGTCGGTCCACGGTTGACGGGCCTTCTGCGATTGCGATGTCAGCCACCGAGGACAACGGGACCGTTCGCCCCGCTGACGTCGGGATGCGCAGCGCGCCGATCCGTTCAAGGTCTTCGCGGCTGGTGTCATTCAGCCGTACCCGCACCGGGATCAACCTGTTGTCGATGGACAGTTTGGCCAGAGCCGCGTCCTGATCCCCGATGGTGGCCACCCGGACGACCGAGGCGATGGTTTGCGCAGTGATCCCCAGACGCGCAGCCTGTTCGGCACGGGGGGTGATCTGGATCTCTGGCCGGGGCAGGGCGCCCTCGGACGCGACGTTGGCCAGCAGGGGATCCGCAGCCAGCGCAATTTCCAATCGCGCGACGGCGGTGTTCAGATCTTCTTCGCTGTTCGACAGCACCGAGAACGACAGGTCGCGCTGCCCTCGGTCGTTCAATTTGAATGCCCGTACGTCCGGCACCGAGGCAAGTTGGACAAAGATTTCGGCCTCGACCTGATTTTGCGGGATGCTGCGGCCATTGTTCTGCACTTCGGGCAAGAGCGGCCCGATCAGGGGAATGGACCGCCCGATCTGGCTAAGCTTCAGCGCAAGGGAATGATCAAGCCGGTCCAACAGAACGGTCACGCTGGCGCGGCGGATGTCGCGGTCCCCGGTCGGCGAGGTGCCACCCAACACAAACACATCGCGGACCCCTTCTACCTTGCGGATGGTTGCAACCATTGCCTGCGTTGTGCGGTCGTTCTCGTCCAGTGTCGTCCCCGGCGGCAGTTCTACGCTGATCGGGATGCGGCTGACGTCCTCGGGCGGCATGAAGCTGCCGGGGATCTGCAACATGTAGAACACCGACACTGCCAGTACGCCGATGGCGCCAAGCAACGTCAGATAGCGAAAGCGCAAAGTGGTTCGCACCACGTTCAGATAGCCACGCATGATGAAGCCGTCTTCGCTGTGCTTTTCCTCGGCGTCCTTGGACCGCATCAGGTACGCGGCCATCATCGGCGTTATCAGGCGCGCCACAATCAACGAGAACACCACCGCAATCGCCACTGTCATGCCGAATTGTCGGAAATACTGCCCCGGGATTCCGGGCATCAGGCTGACGGGCACAAAGACCGCGACGATGGTGAAGGACGTTGCGATGACGGCCAGACCAATTTCATCAGCCGCCTCGATCGCGGCACGATAGGGCGATTTTCCCATTCGTATGTGTCGGGCTATGTTCTCGATTTCGACAATCGCGTCGTCGACAAGAATCCCGGTCGCAAGCGTGATGGCAAGGAAGGACACAAGGTTCAGCGAGAACCCGAGCAGGTCCATGATCCAGAAGGTGGGCACTGCCGACAGCGGCAGCGCGACCGCAGCGATCAAGGTCGCGCGCCAGTTCTTCAAGAAAGCAAACACCACAAGGATCGCCAGCAACCCGCCCTCGATCAGGGTGTGAAGCGCGGATTCGTAGTTCCCATACGTGTAGAACACTGTTTCATCGACCAGCGTGATGCCGACATTCGGGTACTTTTGGCGCAACTCGTCCAAGGTGGTGTTGACGGTTTCGGCAACAGACACTTCGGATGCGCCCTTTGCCCGGAACACCGCAAATGACACAACCTGTTCCCCGTTCAACCGGGAAAACGAGCGAAGCTCTTCGTAAGTGTCAGAAACCTCACCCAAATCAGACAGCCTGACATGGCGGCCTGATGCCAGCGCGATGGGGGTATTCGCCAGCGCCGCGACGGTGCCGGCATCGCCCAGTGTGCGAATGGCCTGCTCGGCAGAGCCAAGTTCAGACCGTCCGGCCCCCAGATCGGTATTGGTTGCGCGCAACTGCACGTTTACGGCCTGCGCGGTGATGCCAAAGCTGTCCAGCTTGACAGGGTCCAGTTCAACCCTGATCTCGCGGTCCGCACCGCCGTATCGATCAACCCGGCCGATCCCCAGCTTGCCCTGCAACGAGCGGGTGATGGTATCATCGACGAACCAGGACACTTCCTCGATCGACATGTCGGGGGCCGACACGCCAAAGGTCATGATCGCCTGTCCCTCGACGTCGATACGGGTGACGATCGGGGATTCGATGTCGCCGGGCAGGTTGCCGCGTATCTGGTCGATCGCGTCCTTGACGTCCTGAACCGCCTTGTCGGTCGGCACTTCCATCCGGAATTCGACGGCTGTGGTGGAGACCCCATCGGTCACGGTCGATACGATGTTCTTGACACCGTTGACGCCCGCGACCGCGTCCTCGATTTCCTTGGTGATCTGGGTTTCCATCTCGGCGGGGGCGGCGCCTGATTGCACCACAGTCACGGCAACCAATGGCACGTCAATATTGGGAAAACGGGTTATTGGCAAACTTAGAAAGCTTTGCCAGCCAAGCACCATCAGCAAGACAAACCCCAGGATCGGGGCGATAGGGTTCCGTATTGACCAGGCGGAAAAGTTCATGGCCCTTGCCTTTTCAGTTGTCGGTCGCCGGGACCGGATTGATCCGATCGCCGTTGCGCACGAAGGCGCCAGCTTTGGTCACAATGGTATCGCCCGATTCCAGCCCTTGCGTTATCTCGACCCAGCCCGCCTCGCGGATGCCGGTCTGTACAGAAACCCGCATCACCGTGCCGTCGGTGACCTTCATCACCGTTGCCCCATCATCCGACGATCCAACTGCCGATACAGGAACGGCAAGCGCGTCATGTTCGGCCACCATGATCTCGGCCTCAATGAACATGCCGGAAACGACCTTGTCGGACTCGTTGATGGTGATCCGCACCCGACCCAGACGTGTTGCGACGTCGATGGATGGCTCGACCAGCCGTACGGTCCCCGTCAGGGTGCCAGCATCACCGACGGTGCGCAGCGCAACGACCTGACCCGGAGCCAGCCGCATCAGATCGCGTTCGGCCACATCGCCCGCGACCTCCAGGGCGTTATCGCGGATGATGGTGAACATCGGCCCGCTTGCGGCGGACGCAATTGCGCCCATCACCGCATTGCGCTGCATGATCTTGCCGGCAACCGGGGCTTTTACCTCGGTTCTGGACAGTTGCAGGTCTATGTTGGCTGATTGCGCCTCGACCAACGCCACCTGCGCCAAGGCGGCCTGAATGGATTGACGGGCGGCGGCCACACGCGCCAGCGATGCCGTCGCAGTGGCCTGGGCCTGATCTGACTGCGCCTGGGATACCGATCCCTGCTCGCGCAGTTGCGACAGGCGCGCGCTGACGCGGCTTGCCTCGTCCGACGAAGCGACAGCCTCCAACACCTGGGCTTCGGCTTGGGCCACTGTGGCGCGTGCCGCGCTTAGCGACGCGTTGAACTGGCTCTTTTGCAGGGTCAACGACGAATCCGACAGCCGCGCCAGGACTTGCCCGGCCTCGACCGCATCGCCGACATCGACCAACAACTGCTCAATGGGCTGGCCCTCGATCAGGGGGCTTACGTTGACCTTTTCGACGGGGCCGACCAGACCCGAGGCCATCACCCGATCGCGCAAGATGCGTGGGGCGACATCGGATACGGTGATCGCGGGCAGCGCCGGTGCGGTGACAACCGGCGGCGGAGTTGCCGATTCTGAATTTACCGGCGCGCCCAGCAGCGATGCGGCGACAAGTGCAGGTACAAGAATATGCGGTCGCATGGCGAGGTCAGCCTTTCACACGGGCAGCGGCAATTTCATCAAGGTTCTGGTCTATTGTACGCATGATCAGGGCGATCAGATCGGCGCGCCGTTCCACGGGTTCGGTCGGATGCATCATCGCGGCTTTGACCAGCGCCATGATCAATGAGGCGTGGGCCGTGAACCGCGCTGTCACCTCGTCCCGGTTCAATCCGGTGGCGATGGTAAAGATGGTGGTCAGATGCGAGATGATTTCCGTTTCCATCCGCCAAGCAGCCGCCCCGATGTCGGGTTTGCGCAATGCGGCGGCGGTGATTTCGGCCCATAACTTGCCGTCGGTGGCACAGTCGCTTCGGTTCATACGTCCGACCAAGGTGGCGCGCAACTCCAGCAGGGGGGTGTCTGACGACAGGATGGTCGCGAATTCCTGCGAAAGGCTTTCAAGGTCTGCACCGATCAGTTCGGTCACGATCGCAGCCTTGGATGGAAAATAACGGTAAAAGTTGCCCACGCTCATCCCGGTCGCCCGGGCAAGATCTTGCATCGAGGTGGCGTCAAATCCCTTGTCAGCGAACGCTTCGCGCACGCTGGCAAGAATTTCCGGCTTTCGCTGATCGGACCCCGGAAGGGATGTTGGCGATATCTGAAGCATCATTTCGGTCGATCGTTTCTGTGGAACACGAAGGTGGGAATGAACGTTCATTCCCATGTGTGACCTACAGCGAAAACGTCAAGAGAAAAGGTGCCTCACAGAACACAGAGATGCCCTGAATTATCAGATTTCGTGGCATTGCGACAATTTGCCCGCGCGGGCAGCCTTCAACGCCAGATTTTGCGGCACAGGCAGACTGCACCCGACATCCGGGTGCAGTCTTTTGTCTAGCGGACGTACAGCCGGTCAAGCCGGACAAGTCGCCCCACAAGGGCCAGCGCCAGCGTCGTCACGACGATCAAGTTCGCCGATATCGCATGTGCGGTGGGTTCCAGCGCAAAGGTCGCCTCGGAATATAT
>JAUSPL010000633.1 GCA_030656535.1 Gemmobacter sp. | reverse complement strand
ATGTCCCTTCAGACCCCGGTTCCTGCAAGTCCGGGACCCCATCAGCCTGTCCGACCAGAAGAAGCTCAGTCGTCCAGTGTCAGCGAAACCCGGCGGTTGATCTTGCCCTTTTTCTCGATCTTGCCCAATGACACCCGGCCGATCTCGGCGGTGCGTGCGACATGGGTTCCCCCACAGGGTTGCAGATCGACCTGATCCGCCCCTGCCCCGATCCGGACCAGCCGCACCTGGCCCTGCCCGACGGGCGGCTTGACCGACATGGTTTTCACCAGCCCGGGGTTTGCCGCCAGTTCGGCGTCGGAAATCCAGTCATCCGTCACCGCAAGGTCGCGCGCGATCAGGTCGTTCAACGCGGCCTCGATGGCCGCAACGTCAGAGGGCGCCTCGGGCATGTCAAAATCCAGCCGTCCTTTGCCAGCACCGATCTGACCGCCGGTCACCGGCAGCGGGATCACCACCGACAGCAGATGCAGCGCGGTATGAACGCGCATGTGCAGATGGCGGCGGGCCCAATCCAGATGCAGGGTGACGGGCTCTCCCACCGGGGGCAAGGGCAGCGGTTCTGCCAGCAGCAGGATCGACGTACCGGCTTCGCCCTTGATGGTCGTCGCCACCGGCAATCGCCCGCCGGCCCAGTCGATCCAGCCTGAATCGCCCGGCTGCCCACCGCCTGTGGGGTAAAACAGCGCGGCATCCAGGACAACGCCGCCTTCGGGTGTATGCGCCACAACGTGCGCTGAAACCTCGCGCAGGTAGGGATCGGCACGATAGAGCACGTCACTCATCGGCTCAGTCTCCTTTTGTAGGGGTGTCGCCCAGATACTCCGGCGCGGGGTTCAGATCGTCGGTCGTTGTCTCATCATCACGCATCCGCAGACCCGGTGCGGCGGCCTCGGGGGGCACAGGCGCAGATGGTGCGGAACGCGGCGCCCGCAAAGCCTCGGGGTTGCGCAGCCAGATGTCGCGCTGTGCAAACGGGATCTCGATCCCTTCTTTGGCGAAACACGCGGCGATCTGATGGTTGATTTCGGATCGCACGGACAGGGTGAAGTTGATATCGCGCAAGATCACCCGGATCTCAAAGTTCAGACTGTCGGCACCAAATCCCATGAAGATGATGGTCGGCGGCGGGTTCAAGACCACCATCGGCTGTGCCTCGGCGATTTCCGTCAGCAGGCGTTCTACCTTGCGGGTATCGGATCCGTAAGCCACCCCCACCGGCACGATCAACCTGCCCGTCAGGTTGAACCCGGTCCAGTTGGTCACCCGTCCTGAAATCAGGTCGGCGTTCGGCACGATCACATCAGACCGGTCAAACGTCTCGATCCGGGTCGAGCGCACGGAAATGGACCGCACACGGCCCTGGACACCGCCCACCTCGATCCAGTCACCTTCGGCCACCGGGCGCTCTATCAGCAAGATGATGCCCGAGACAAAGTTCGACACGATGTTCTGCAAGCCAAAACCGATGCCGACCGACAAGGCACCGGCGACGATGGCAAGCGAGGACAGGTCAAGCCCGGTTGAGGTCACTGCCGCCAGTGCCGCCAGAAAGATCCCGACATAGCCGATCCCGGCAACGATGGCGTTGCGCCCGCCAGTGTCCAGCGATGTCTTGGGCAACACCGAGGTCCGGAGCACCCCTTGCAACAGCCGCGTCAGGCCATAGCCAAGGGCAAAGATCACAAGGAACAGCAGGAAATCCGTGGGCGACAGCCGGGCCTCGCCAACGGTGAATCCTTCGCGGAAGCGGGTCCACATCTCGCTCAGATCTGCGGTGCGCGCGCCCCAGATCAAGGCAAGCATCGGCAGCGTCGCCAAGGCCAGCGCAAAGGAAATCAGCACCGGGGTCAGCGCATCGCGCGCCGCGCTCTCGGTGCCCATGATCATGACATAGATGTCACCGATCAGCTTTTGCAAGATCAGCAAAAGCCCCATAAGCCCCAGCGTCAAGATAGCCGGGAACACCAGGGCCTTGGCGGCGGGTACATAGCCTACGGTGGCCAGCAACATGCCCACCACACCCACCGCAATGGCACCGCGCCCCATCAACCCGATCAGCGCATCGCGCGGCGGCGTCGCCTCGTTCGCACCGCGCGACTGGCGGCCCATAAGCTGGCCCATCCGCAGCAACAACAGCCCCGCAACAACCAACACCGGATAGTTCAGCACCGACAGCGCAGCGTCCGTCGCGCGGACCGGGTCGATTGCAATGTTCAGCAGCGCCTCAAACGCAACCAGGACGCCCAGAAGGGTGGCGTTAACCCGGCCCTCGGCACGTTGATCTTGCGTCATGTGCAAAGGCAGGTCGGGGCCGTCATCCTTGGGGAATATCCGGACGCCAAGCCATGCCGCAGCAAAGACGGTGAACCCCAGTGCCGCCATGAATTCGGTCAGCCGCTCGCCCATAGGGCCCAGCAACTGGCTGCGCTGCAAGGCAAAGGCAAGCGCCTGAACGCCCAGTGTCGGCAACAGGATCTGGCCCATCGACAGCACCAGCGCCCAGACCTCGCGCCCGCGTGCCGACGACTTTGCCTGCAACCGTGTCGTCAGATGCTCGACCCAGTGCCGCCCGCGTGCCAGCACCGCCGCCGCAAACAGCAAAAGCGCAAGCAGCAGCGGCAAGTTGCCCCACAGCTCTGCCCGGTGACGCGGCGTCGCCCAG
>JAUSPL010000620.1 GCA_030656535.1 Gemmobacter sp. | reverse complement strand
CAAGGAAACTGTCAACGCAACCTTGCCGGTGTCGCTGACCATGATCCGGGCGCTGCGCGACTTCCACGACCGCACGGGGTTCAAGATCGGCTACAAGCCCGCCGGTGGCATTTCCAAGGCCAAGGATGCGTTGGTTTACCTGTCGCTGATGCGCGACGAACTGGGGGTGGACTGGTGCCAGCCCGACCTGTTCCGATTTGGCGCGTCCAGCCTGCTGGGGGATATCGAGCGCCAGCTGGAACATCACCTGACCGGCCAGTATTCGGCCGCCAACCGCCATGCGATGGGGTGACGTCATGACCGTGCGCGATATCTTCAACGACATGAGCTATGGTCCGGCCCCCGAAAGCGCGGCCGAGGCTTTGGCGTGGATTGCCCGCCACGATGGCCGGTTTGGCCACTGGATCGACGGGCGCTTTACCGCGGCAGCCGATACATTCACCACCCGCAACCCCGCCACCGGCACGTCGCTGGCCGAGGTCAGCATGGGAACCCAGGCCGATATCGACGCCGCCGTGGCCAGTGCCCGCCGGGCCGCCACCCGCTGGGGGCGCAGCACGGGTCCGCAGCGGGCGCGTGTGCTCTATGCACTGGCGCGACTGGTGCAAAAACACGCCAGGCTGTTTGCGGTTCTGGAGACGCTGGACAACGGCAAACCGATCCGGGAATCCCGCGATATCGACATCCCATTGGTTGTGCGGCATTTCTACTATCACGCGGGGCTAGCCCAACTGATGGACCGCGAGTTGCCCGGAAAGGTGCCGCTGGGTGTGTGCGGCGCGATCATTCCGTGGAATTTTCCGCTGCTCATGCTGGCGTGGAAAGTGGCACCCGCGCTGGCCGCTGGCAATACCGTGGTGCTGAAACCCGCTGAATACACCCCGCTGACCGCCCTGCTGTTCGCCGAGATCAGCCGCGAGGCTGGCTTGCCGCGCGGGGTGTTGAACGTGGTCACTGGCGACGGCGGGACCGGGGCGATGCTGGTCGACGCCAAGGTTGACAAGATCGCCTTCACCGGCTCGACCGAGGTTGGCCGCCTGATCCGCCGCGCCACGGCGGGTTCGGGCAAGGCGCTGACGCTGGAACTGGGCGGCAAGTCGCCCTACATTGTGTTCGACGATGCCGATCTGGATTCAGCTGTCGAAGGTCTGGTGGACGCGATCTGGTTCAATGCGGGTCAGGTTTGCTGCGCGGGGTCGCGGCTTCTGTTGCAAGAAGGCGTTGCTGACCGCTTCCTCACCAAGCTCAGGCGGCGTATGGACGGGCTGCGTATCGGCGACCCGCTGGACAAATGTATCGATGTGGGCGCAGTGGTCGACCCGGTGCAACGCGACCAGATTGCGCGCATGGTGGATGCCTGTACCGAAGGTGAAACCTACCGCGCGGCATGCGCCGTCCCTGCGGGATGCTTTTACCCGCCCACGCTGATCACCGGCCTGTCCCCTGCCAACCCATTGATGCAAGATGAGATATTTGGACCCGTTCTTGTATCTTCGACCTTTCGCACCCCGGGCGAAGCGGTCGAAATGGCCAACAACACCCGCTTTGGCCTTGCGGCGACCGTCTGGGCCGAAAATGTCAACCTTGCGCTGGATATCGCGCCGAAACTGCGTGCGGGGGTGGTCTGGGTCAATGCCACCAACCTGTTCGATGCGGCGGCGGGTTTTGGCGGTGTCAAGGAAAGCGGATTTGGACGTGAGGGCGGTTGGGAAGGGTTGCTTGCCTACCTGAAGCCGGCAGGCAAGCTGCGCCCGATCAAACCTGTCGCGGCATTTCCGGAACCCGAGAATGCGGAAATACCCGCCCTTGATCGCACGGCAAAGCTCTATGTCGGGGGCAAGCAGGCAAGGCCGGACGGCGGCTATTCCAGCGCCATCTGGTCGCCGCGCGGCAAGCTGCTGGGCCATGTCGGGATCGGCAACCGCAAGGACATCCGAAATGCGGTCGAGGCAGCGCACGCGGCAAAAGGATGGGCAAAGACGGTTGGCCATGCCCGTGCGCAGGTCCTGTATTACATGGCCGAGAACCTGTCGGCCCGTGCCGCCGAATTCGCGGCCCGCCTGCGCGATTTGACCGGAAAGTCCGGCGAGTCCGAGGTGGCGGCGACAATCGATACCCTGTTCACCTATGCCGCTTGGGCGGACAAGTGGGACGGGGTTGTCAAATCGGTTCCGATCCGGGGGGTTGCACTGGCGATGAACGAACCCGTCGGCGTCGTCGGCGTGATATGTCCGGATGAAGCGCCGCTGCTGGGGTTTGTGACGCCGATGGCGGCGGCAATGGCGCTGGGAAACACGTCCATTCTGGTGCCATCGCGGGCATTTCCGCTGGCAGCGACTGATCTCTATCAGGTGATCGACACGTCAGATGTGCCCGGCGGTGTGGTGAACATCGTGACCGGCAACGGGGCCGAGCTTGCCAAGACGCTTTCGGGGCATCTGGACATCGACGCGGTTTGGTCCTTCGATCCGCAGCTTGCGAAGCTGATCGAGACCGAGGCGGCGGGCAACCTCAAGCGGACCTGGGTTGCGGCGGTTTCCGACTGGGTCGACGCCGACCCGCGCAGTTTCCTGCTTCAGGCGTCAGAAGTGAAAACCGTCTGGGTCCCCTACGGCGAATAGACCGCCGCGGGGCAGATGGCCACGCTGGCTGTACGTCCGGTCCTGCCCGAAACGGCCAGGCCCTTGCCGCGAGAGCGGCAAGGGCCACGACTTACTCGGGCACCCGTGCGGCCGGCGTGCGCCCCTTGTGGGGTCACACCCGCTCGATGATGATTGCGATGCCCTGACCGACACCGATGCACATGGTACACAGGCCGTATCGCCCGCCAGTACGCTGCAATTGGTACA
Source organism: Gemmobacter sp. (assembly GCA_030656535.1). Taxonomy (GTDB): domain Bacteria; phylum Pseudomonadota; class Alphaproteobacteria; order Rhodobacterales; family Rhodobacteraceae; genus JAUSPL01. The sequence goes on along the minus strand of JAUSPL010000620.1, from coordinate 5,090 downwards.
TGGTCGTCGTCACCAGGCGTGCCCCGGACATCCCCAAAGGGTGCCCAAGCGCGATTGCGCCGCCATTTGGGTTCACATGGGCCGCATCATCGGGCAGACCCAATTCCCGCATCACGGCCAAGCCTTGGGCAGCAAAAGCCTCGTTCAGTTCGATCACATCCATCTGTGCGATCGTCAGACCGGCCCGTGCCAGCACTTTGCGCACCGCTGGCACAGGGCCGATGCCCATCACCCTGGGCTCTACCCCGGCGACGGCCATAGCGACAATGCGCGCGCGGGGTGTCAGGTTCTGGGCGGCTGCTGTCTGTGCGTTCGCGATCAGCAGCGCGCAGGCGCCATCGTTCACCCCCGATGCATTGCCCGCCGTTACCGTCAGATCCGGGCCGTTGATGCCTTTCAACTTGGCCAGTTGCGCTTCGGACGTGCCGGCGCGGGGGTGTTCGTCGGTATCCACGATCACCGGGTCCCCCTTGCGCTGCGGGATGTGAACGGGGGCGATTTCATCCGCGAAAACGCCCGCCGCATGGGCCGCGGCCCAACGCGCCTGCGACCGCGCCGCAAAGGCGTCTTGATCTGCGCGGCTGACGTTGTAATCGGCGGCGACGTTGTCGGCGGTCTGCGGCATGCTGTCGATACCGTACATCTTCTTCATGCGGGGGTTTACAAAGCGCCACCCGATGGTGGTGTCATAGACCGCGTTGGAGCGTGAAAACGCGCTGTCGGCCTTTGGCATCACGAAAGGCGCGCGGGACATGCTTTCGACGCCGCCCGCGATGACAAAGTCGCAGTCCCCGGCCCGGATCGCACGGGCCGCGATACCGACGGCATCCATCCCCGATCCGCACAGCCGGTTCACGGTGTTCGCGGGTACGCTGACCGGCAACCCCGCCAGCAGGGCCGCCATGCGGCCCACGTTGCGGTTGTCCTCGCCTGCCTGATTGGCGCAGCCATAGATCACGTCATCCACCGTGGACCAATCGACCTGACTGTTGCGCGCGATCAGCGCAGCCAGCGGGGCCGCAGCCAGATCGTCGGCACGCACACCGGACAAGGCCCCGGCATAGCGGCCGATCGGCGTGCGCAGGGCGTCACAGATAAATGCGTCTGTCATTCGGGTGTTCCTTGTATTGCCTGGATCAGTGCCCCGGCCTGGTTGGCAGTTTCGGGGCGGTTGCCCTTTGGTAATCGCCAAATTGGCCCGGATCAACGCCGAACCCGTGTTTCACAACAGCAGATCAGTCGCCTGAAATCCCGCTACCGCGTTAAGGCGAACCAGGAAATCGGCCACACCGTCACCATTCACGTCGCCCAGCAGCAGCCCGTTCTGCCCATTCTGGGTATAGCGAAGCTGACCACCGGCGAAAAACGCGGCCTCGCCGATAAAGACAAACGATTGTACCCCCGGGCGCGTCACGTTGGCGTCGATCAGACTTAGGTCGATGAGATCACTGCCCGGCGTGAAATCTGCGATCTGCGTGGCGCCCCCCATCGGGCTGTCGGTGATTGACCGAAAGACGAATCGATCCGCGCCGTCCCCGCCAAACAGAACATCCGCACCGCTGCCGCCCTCCAGGACATCTGCTCCGGTGCCGCCTCTCAGGGTGTCCGCGCCCGGGCCACCGATCAGACTGTCGTTGCCCGCGCCCCCAAGCAGAATGTCATTTCCCGGTCCGCCGACCACTGTGTCGTTGCCGTCACCCCCATCCAGATGATCGTTCTCAGTGCCACCGTGCACCTCGTCGTTGCCCGCCCCGCCTATCAGGGTGTCGGCACCCGCGTCGCCGATCAGGGTGTCATCGCCTGTGCCGCCGTCCAGAAAATCGTCGCCAAACCCACCAGACAGCATATCGCCCCCCGCCCCGCCAAACTGACGGTCGTTGCCATCCATGCCCCAAAGTCGGTCGTTGCCATCGTCACCGTACATCAGGTCATTTCCGGGACCGCCGCTCAGGCTGTCGTCGCCCCTGCCGCCCCAAAGCGTGTCAAACCCCGGTCCGCCGGACAAAAGGTCATTTCCGTCTCCGCCAAAGAACTGATCCTGACCGGCGCTGCCATGGGCTTCGTCGTTGCCGGGGCCGCCCTCCATCCGGTCGTCACCCAGCCCGCCGTGCAAAGTGTCGTTGCCATCGCCGCCAAGCAACGTGTCATTTTCTTCGTCGCCGATCATCAAGTCATTGCCTGGCCCACCGTCCAAGAGGTCAGACCCGAGGCCGCCTGACAACATGTCGTCGCCAGTCCCCCCGAACATGCTGTCGTTGCCGCCCATGCCATAGGCGCGATCGTTGTGGCCTTCGCCGTGGATCACGTCGTCGCCGGGACCACCTGACAGCGTGTCGGCCCCTTCGCCGCTATAAAGGGTGTCCATTCCGGGCCCGCCTGACAGCAGGTCGTTGCCCATCCCGCCGGTCAACACGTCATCGCCGCTTGCGCCGTGCAACTCGTCATCGCCATCGTCGCCAAACAGCCGGTCATTGCCGTTGCCGCCGGTCAAGGTATCGCGGCTGCCAAAGCCATAGATCTGGGCGCCCCCGTTTCCGGCATTGACGCGGTCGCTGCCCGCGCTGCCGGCCAGAATGTTTTCCGGCCCCCGGATCAGAAAACGCGAGATATTGAACAGCTCGGCGTCGGTGAAATGACTGACGGGGATCGGCAAGCGGTTCATCGCGGTGATGTCGATCGTTTCGTTGCGAAAGGTGATGCGCGCGCCTGTGGCGGGTGTGGTAATGGTCAATTGCTGAAGGCTGCGCAGCATGGAAAATGCTGACAGATCAATCCGGTCGATCCCCTGTTGATAATCCATGATCTGATCGGTTTCGCCATCGGGGGTCAGCACGAATACGTCCGCGCCCGGCCCGCCCCACATCACGTCCCGCCCTGTCCCGTCGATCAGGATGTCGTCGCCATCGCCGCCCATCAGGGTGTCCGCCCCGTCGCCTCCCGACAGCACGTCATCTGCTGGCGTCCCTTGAACAAGATCAGACCCAAGCCCGCCAATGCGTGTGACCCCTGCCGGGCCAACCGACAGGCTGAACTGGGTCAGCCCCTCTTCGTGGCCGCTTGCGACGAAAACCATGATCTGACCGTTGACCGCAACTGCCCTGAGTGCGGTAACATTGGCGAGCGTGGTCCCCAGCGTATCTGCCAGAGTGTCGAGATGCAGCAAACGACCATCCGGCAGCAATGTGAACAGGCTGATGCCGTCATCGCCGCCGCCCGCCAGAACATAGACCCGGTCACCCAGCGTCACTGTGTCCAGTGCGGTCACGCGCTGAAACCGGGTGTTCAGGTCATCAATGACATGGTCGCGCGCGATCAACTGACCGTTGGGCATCACCTGCATGACCGTAAGCGATGAGCTGCCCGCCGCCGCGACAATGACAAAGCTTTGACCGCCGATCTGCGCGACGGCCAGACCCGAGGGCGTCGCAAAGCCGATACCGCTGTCGGTTGCGACTTGATCGGTCAGGACGGTCCGGCCCGAAGCCTCGATCCGGTAGGTCGAAAGATGGTCACCCAGTTCGGACGCGGTGATCAGATAGTTCACGCCACCCGCCGTGGTCGCGATCATCCGGTCCGGGTGCGCCCCGCCTGGCGCGGATACCGATGCACCGGGCACGGGGCCGGACAACTGCGTGACGGGCGTGTCGGTGACCTGAAAAAGATAGGCGACGGGCTGCGCATATCCGTCGCGCCCGGCGAACAGGATCTGGCGTCCATTGATCGTGGCGACAGTCGACGAAATCAGGTCATCCGCAAATCCGCTGGATTTCAACTTGATCCGCCAGCCGATGGCCCCGTCGGCGGTCAGCGCATAGACACCGTCCGAAGTGCTTGTCATCCCGACAGGGACCAGGACCGGAAACTGGGCCGTCGTCAGTACAGCCAGCTGCGGCACCCCAAGGTGGCTTAGCCCGGATCGCCAGGTTTCTTGCCCGACAAGGCCCAGGCCGCCCGCAGTGTTGATGCCGAAGACCGACAATCCACCGCCGCTGCGGTTTGCAGCATAGAGCCGCACGACACCGTCCAACGTCGCCATTTCCAAGTCCGTGATTCCCGTCAGGAACCCCGGCACCCCACCCCTAAAGGTGGTCACATGCCGAAACAGGCTCATCGCACCCAACCCCTACACCCACGCACCCCCGTGCTTGGAAAAGGCTAGGCAGGGCGGACCGCCGTGCAGAGGCGTGAATGTGGCCAAAGCGCGGCTTTTGGAAACAATACGACGGGCTTGTGTCCGGGTGGTGGCGTGACTCGCCATGTTTGTCTGCGGCCAAGCAGGGCCGTTCAAGAGCCGTGCCGGGGAAGCAGAGCAACGTGGCCTGGTGCGTCGGGCGGCGACGGGCGCTCGGCATCAGCTTTGGCCACCTTGACAGTACGCCTGCGCTGTCTTTGTCGCCTGGTAATCCAGTGGCGGTATCAGGCAACGCGAAAAAGCCGCCAAGGCGGGTGGTTACCGGGTGCCACGCGCCGTGGCAGACGTGGCACCCAGAGAGACCCTTCAGGCGTAGGTCGTCAACAGCGGCACCAGTGCGGCTGCAACATGCTCGTGCATATCGGGGCCGGGCAGTTCGGTTGCAGCCGCTGCCTCAAGCGGGGCATAGACCATGCCGATGGCCGGGATGTCTTGGGCCGGTGCCACCACTTGAATGATATCAACAACTTGACCTCGCAACGCTTCCAGCATGTTGGCGTCGACCATCAACGGGCCATGACCTGTCAGCCGAACCCGCGCGCCCGGGGTCGCCGGGCAGCGGTCGGCAAACCAAAGCAATACGGTGGGTCCGCCCAGTTGCGCGAGAAATTCCTGCATCCGCCACAACCAGACTCTGCGCAGCTCATTGGCCACGACCTGAAACCTGTCAACGTCGCGGCGGACAAGCCCTTGGATCATATGGCGGACAAACGCGAACTCTGTGAAATCCATCTCTGGGTACAGGCGTTGCAGGGCCGGGGTGGCGCGTAGAAACCTGTCGTTGCGGCGCGGATGGACAACATAATAGCGATTGGTCAGCCCTTGGGCCCCCAGCACCTGCAAGACCCGCAGATCGGCGGCCTCGGCCATCTGCATCACCGGCGGATCATTCAGATAG
>JAUSPL010000618.1 GCA_030656535.1 Gemmobacter sp. | reverse complement strand
CCGCATTACAACGTGATGGGTGTCGCCAAGGCCGCACTTGAAGCGTCGGTCAAGTATCTGGCCGAAGATTTGGGCAAGGACGGTATTCGCGTCAACGCGATCAGCGCTGGTCCGATCAAGACGCTGGCCGCGTCGGGCATCGGTGATTTCCGCTATATCATGAAGTGGAACGAACTGAACTCGCCGCTGCGCCGCAACGTGACCCAGGAAGAGGTCGGCAAGGCCGCGCTGTATCTGTTGTCCGATCTTGGATCGGGCACCACGGGCGAAAATCTGCATGTTGACGCGGGCTATCACGTCGTGGGCATGAAGGCCGTGGATGCGCCCGATATCGACGCCGTGACGGGGCGCGGGGCCAAGGCCGAATGACACTTGCGGCCTTTCTTGCGGTGGCCGCGCTGCATCTGATGGCAGCGATAAGCCCGGGACCGGCCGTCTTGATGGCGGCGCGGACCGGCGTGACCGAAGGATTTCGGACCGGGGCCTATCTGGCGCTGGGGATCGGGGTCGGCGGCGTAATCTGGGCCGCCGCGGCCCTGTTCGGGCTTGGGCTGGTGTTTCAGGCCGCGCCGTCGCTGCTGTTGGGGCTGAAGATCGTTGGGGCGGCGTATCTGGTCTGGATGGCGTGGGGTTTGTGGCGCGATGCTGACCAGCCGTTGGACGTGACGGCGCCCACATCCTTGCCGCGGACACCTGCGTCGGCGTTTCGTCTGGGGGTGCTGACACAATTGGCCAACCCCAAGCCGGCCGTGCTGTTTTCCGCGATCTTCATCGGTACAGTACCGCCGGGGACCAGCGTCTTCGTGTTTGCCGCATTGCTGGCCGTCGTGTTCTTGAATGAAACCCTCTGGAACATTGCTGTTGCGCGTATTTTTTCGCTCGATCGGACCCGAGCAGTGTATATCAGCCTGAAATCCGTGATCGACCGCATCTTTGGCGGGCTGCTGGCCGCCTTGGGTGTCAAGATCGCTGCGTCCTGAGGAGCACAAGATGAACGATCGCCTGCCGCATGAAAAAGGGTTTCACGTCAGCTGGGACCAGATCCACCGTGACGCACGCGCGCTGGCCTGGCGGCTGGATGGCAAAGGGCCCGATGGCGGTGCATGGCGCGCGGTCGTGGGAATCACGCGCGGTGGCCTCGTGCCCGCCATGATCGTCAGCCGCGAGCTGGACATCCGGGTCGTTGATACGATCAGCGTCAAGTCCTATGACCACCAGTCGCGTACCGAAGCCGTCATGACCAAGGCACCACAGGCTGACCTGATGGGCGACGGCACCGGCATCTTGGTCGTCGATGATCTGGTCGATAGCGGCAAGACGCTGGAATTGGTGCGCCGCCTGTATCCGCGGGCGCATTTCGCGACCGTCTATGCCAAACCACAGGGCAAGCCGCAGGTGAACACCTACATCACCGAGGTGTCCCAGGACACCTGGATCTTCTTTCCCTGGGACATGGCGTTGCAATACGTCCAACCGTTCCGCGGCAAGGACTGACATTTCCCGCACAGGCGCTTTCTGCGCCGCCGCAGGGACGGCTAGACAGGTTTGGTGGTGTCTGTCTTGGGCGGGCCACGCTTTGGGTAGGATAAGGGGTCGAAAGATGGGTTTTACGCTTAATCCCGCAATGGCAGCGACCTTTACCCCCCCGGTGATGGAGGCGCGACGCTGGCTGACCGAGGTCGCGATGCCGCCCGGCTTGCCGCTGATCAACGTCAGTCAGGCCGCGCCGGTCGAGCCGCCCCCGATGGGTTTGCGGCAGGCGATCGCGGATGCGGCCTTGGGCGACGACGCGGCACATCTCTATGGCCCCGTGCTGGGCCTGCCGGAATTGCGGGCGGAAATCGCGGCGCAATGGTCGGCGGGCTATGGCGGCACGGTCGGCCCGGCGCAGGTGGCTATCACCCAAGGGTGCAATCAGGCGTTCTGTGCCGTGATGGCGACGCTGGCGGGCGCTGGCGACGAGGTCATCGTGCCGACACCCTGGTATTTCAACCACAAGATGTGGCTGGACATGCAGGGCGTGGTCACCGTTCCCTTGGCCTGCGCGCAAGGCATGGTGCCGGATGCCGGTGCCGCGGCTGCGTTGATCACCGATCGCACACGGGCCATCGTTCTGGTTTCGCCCAACAATCCATCCGGCGCGGAATACCCGGCAGCCACGCTTTCGGCGTTCCGCGATCTGGCCCGCGCGCATGGCATCGCCTTGATCGTGGACGAGACGTACCGCGATTTCGACAGCCGGTCTGGGCGGCCCCACGACCTGTTTACGGACCCCGACTGGGCCGACACGCTGATCCAGCTCTACAGTTTTTCAAAGGCGTACCGGCTGACCGGGCATCGGGTCGGGTCGGTTGTGGCCTCGGTCGCGCGGCTGGCCGAGGTGGAAAAGTTTCTGGATACCGTGGCCATTTGCCCCGGCCAGTTGGGCCAGATCGCCGCCCTTTGGGGCATGCGCAATCTTGGCGATTGGGTCGCCGCCGAGCGGTTGGAAATACTGGACCGCCGCGCGGCAATGGTTTCGGGCTTTCCTGCCCTGTCAGGCTGGCGCTTGCTGGGCTGCGGGGCCTATTTCGCCTATGCCGAGCATCCCTTTGCCGCAGATTCGCCCCAGGTTGCCCGCGAGATCTTGCGTCAGCAGGCCATCTTGATGCTGCCTGGCACCATGTTCATGCCCGCGAACGACCCAGCGGGCGCACGCCAGATGCGGATCGCCTTTGCCAACATCGATCGCAGCGGCATCGAGACCTTGTTCAAACGGTTGTCAGCCGTCGACCTGCCGCGCCGCTGACCGCTTGCCCCCGGACGCGCAAGCCCTTAGACAAGGCCATCTTAAGCGCAGGGGGAACCAATGGCGAAGGGCGGCAAATTCGGTCAGACGCTGGTCTGGATTCTGATGGCAATGCTGATCCTTGGGTTGGGCGGCTTTGGCATCTCGAACTTTGGCGGATCGGTGCGCAGCATCGGCACCGTCGGCGATCAAAGCATCGGGACCAACGATTACGCCCGCGCCTTGCAACAGGATCTGAATGCGCTGTCGGCACAGGTTGGTCGCAACATCCCCTACGCCGAAGCCGCCGGGTTCGGCATTGACCGCACCGTCCGTCAGCGGCTGGTGACCACGGCCGCGCTGGATGATCTGGCGGATCGTATTGGTCTGTCAGTGGGCGATGCCCGCCTTGCGACCGAAATCCGCACGATGCGTGATTTTGGTGGCGTCAGCGGTCAGTTCGACCGGGATGCATACCGCTTCATGCTGCAGCAAAACGGGATGACCGAAGCACAGTTTGAAACCCGCGTCCGGTCCGATATCGCGCGCGGCATGATTCAAGCGGCCATTTCCACCGGAACCGTCGGCCCGGATGTGCTGGCCACCGCCTATCACGAATACCTAGCCGAGCGCCGCAGCTTCAGCCTGCTGCGCTTGACCGCTGACGATCTGCCGACCCCGCTGCCGGAAGCCGCCGAGGGCGATCTGCGCGCCTATTACGACGCGAACCCCGAAACCTACACCCGGCCCGAGGCCCGCCGTATTGCCTATGCGGTCTTGCTGCCGGAATCGCTGATTGGCGAAGTTGCCGTCGATGAGGTCAAGCTGCGCGAAGCCTATGACGCGCGGATTTCCGACTTTGTGCAGCCCGAGCGTCGGCTGATCGAGCGGCTGGTGTTCAACACCGACGCCGAGGCAGAGGCCGCGCGCAACCGAATCGACAGTGGCGCGACAACATTCGAGGCGCTGGTCGCCGAACGTGGCTTGACGCTGTCGGATGTGGATCAGGGCGATCTGTCCGTTGCCGATCTGGGTGCCGCAGGCGAAGCCGTCTTTGCGCTGACCGATCCGGGCGTGGTGGGGCCGCTGCCATCAAGCCTTGGGCCGGCCCTGTTTCGCATGAACGGTGTTTTGGCCGCGCAAGAGATTACCTTTGACGAGGCGCGCGAAGAGCTGATGTCCGAATTCGCGACCGACGCCGCGCGCCGGATCATCGCCGACAAGGTCGACGACATCGACGACCTGTTGGCTGGCGGCGCCACCCTGGAAGATCTGGCCAAGGATGCCGGAATGGACATCGGCACCATCGACATGCTGCCCGGTCTGGCCGAAGGTCTGGCGGCTTATCCCGCGTTCCGCGAACGCGCCGCACAGGTGACCGACAGGGACTTCCCCGAGGTCTTTCAGCTCAGCGATGGCGGCATCGCCGCGATCCGGCTGGATGCCATCGTTCCCCCTGCCCTGCGTCCCTATGAAGACGTGGCCGAACAGGTTGCCGATGACTGGGCGCGCGCGCAGTTGACCACCGCGCTGACCGCACAACTTGCCGCCGCCGAGGAAGGCGTCAAGGTCGGTGCCTCGCTGGGCGCTTATGGCATCGTCTCGGTGGTGATGGATGCCGCACGCGATGGCACCATCGACGCCGCTCCGCGCGATCTGTTGGCCACGGTGTTTGCAATGAACGAGGGCGAAGTCAGGTCAGTGACGGCGGGCGACTATATCGGCCTGATCCGGCTTGACGCGATCACCGCAGCCGATCCGCAAGAGCCCGAGGCGCAGGCGATCAAGGCGGCAATCACCAATCAGACCGGCCAACAGATCGCACAAGACGCCTTTGCGCTGTTTGCCGCAAGTGTCGAGCAATCGGTCAAGATTCAGTTGGATGAAGCCGCGATCAACGCGGTTCATTCCCAGATGCAGTGAAGACGACATGGCACTGACCCCCACCTTTGAAGAGTTCGAGCGCGGCTGGACTGCGGGACGCAATCAGGTGGTCTATGCCCGCCTTGCCGCAGATCTGGACACGCCGGTGTCCTTGATGCTGAAACTGGCCGAGGCGCGGACGGATACCTTCATGCTTGAATCCGTGACTGGGGGCGAGGTCCGGGGGCGCTATTCCGTGGTCGGAATGAAGCCCGACCTGATCTGGCAGTGCCACGGCACCACGGCGCGCATCAACCGGCAGGCACGGTTCGACCCCACAGCCTTTCAGCCGCTGACCGATGACCCGCTGACCGCGCTGCGCGCCCTGATCGCCGAAAGCGCAATCGACATGCCCGCCGATCTGCCCGCAATTGCAGCGGGTCTGTACGGCTATCTGGGCTATGACATGATCCGGCTGGTGGAACATCTGCCCAACGTCAACCCAGACCCGCTGGGCCTTCCAGACGCCGTTCTGATGCGTCCGTCGGTTGTGGCCGTGCTGGACGGCGTCAAGGGCGAGGTGACGGTGGTGGCCCCGGCCTGGGTGTCATCGGGCCTGTCGGCGCGTGCGGCCTATGCGCAGGTGGCGGAACGGGTGATGGACGCGCTGCGCGATCTGGACCGCGCCCCGCCCGCGCTGCGCGATTTCGGCGACATTGCCGCAGTCGGAACGCCGGTATCGAACTTCACCCGGGCTGGCTATCTTGCGGCGGTGGAAAAGGCCAAGGACTACATCCGCGCGGGCGACATCTTTCAGGTCGTGCCATCACAACGCTGGACGGTCGACTTTGCGTTGCCCCCCTTTGCGCTGTACCGGTCGCTGCGCCGGACCAACCCGTCACCGTTTCTGTTCTTCTTCAATTTCGGCGGATTTCAGGTCGTTGGCGCCAGCCCCGAGATCCTTGTGCGTCTGCGCGATGGCGAAGTCACCATTCGCCCCATCGCGGGCTCGCGCAAACGCGGCCAGAAGCCCGAAGAGGACAAGGCGCTGGAACTCGACCTGCTGTCGGATCCCAAGGAACTGGCAGAACACCTGATGTTGCTGGATCTTGGGCGCAACGATGTGGGCCGGGTGTCAAAGATCGGTACCGTGCGCCCGACCGAAAAGTTCATCATCGAACGCTATAGCCACGTCATGCATATCGTGTCGAACGTGGTCGGTCAGATCGCCGATGGTCACGACGCGTTGTCGGCATTGCTTGCGGGTCTGCCGGCAGGAACGGTGTCCGGCGCGCCAAAGGTCAGGGCGATGGAAATCATCGACGAGCTGGAACCCGAAAAGCGCGGTGTCTATGGCGGGGGCGTCGGCTATTTCGCCGCCAACGGCGAGATGGACTTTTGTATCGCCCTGCGCACCGCCGTTTTGAAGGACGAAAAGCTGTACATCCAGGCTGGTGGCGGGGTGGTTTATGACAGCGACCCGGATGCCGAATTCGAAGAGACTGTCAACAAATCCAAGGCCCTGCAACGCGCCGCCCAAGACGCTGGCCTGTTTGCGCGTCGCGGCAACACCTGATGCCTGGTGCAACGCGGGGCTAAGGTCGCCATGTGCCTTCCAACGGGAACGTTTGCCGTCTGAACCACAGGGACGACACGACCGGGCAACACCACAGCAAGCGGGGCGCAGCCCGCTGGAATGCCGGATCACAAAGCCAGCGTCAGATCCCGTCAGGCCGCACAAGCCCGGTGCGCGACAGCAAGGCGTCGAACGCCGCGACCCCCGACCAATCGGCCGCACGCGACGCAAACAACACCGCCTGCGACTTGTGGATCACCACATCGGGCAGCACTTTCAGGTGGTTCGCCCGCAAGGTCGCGCCGGTCGAGGTGATGTCGGCGATTGCCTCGGCGGTCAGGTTGCGCACGGTGCCCTCGGTTGCGCCCTGACTATCCACCAACTGGTAGTCCGCGACCCCGGCCTCACGCAGATAATCGCGCACCAGCCGGTGATACTTGGTGGCGATCCGCATCCGGAACCCGTGCCGGGCCCGGAACACCGCAGCCGCTGCGTCCAGATCGTCCAGCGTCTCGACATCGACCCATGCCGTTGGCACGGCCAGGATCAGATCGGCAAAGCCGAACCCCAGTAGCGCCAGCTCGGCCACCTGGGTTTCCCAATCCGCAAGCTTTTCGCGCACAAGATCGGACCCCGTCACCCCCAGATGGATGCGACCTGCCGCCAGTTCACGCGGGATTTCCCCCGCCGACAACAGCACCAGTTCCACGCCGTCGATGCCCTCGACTGCGCCCGAATATTCCCGGTCCGCCCCGGCCAACCCCATGTTGACGCCACGCGCGCCGAACCATTCAAAGGTCTTGTCCATCAGCCGCCCCTTGGACGGCACCCCGATCTTCAGGTTCATGCCCGGCCCTCCCGCAGCAAGGCGACCACGCCGGGGCGGATGATGCCCCCCACCGCCGGGATGGACCGCCCCTGTCCCAGCACCCGAGTCAGCGCATCATAGCGCCCCCCCGAGGCGATGGGCGGCAGATCCCCGCCCTCGGCGTGAAATGAAAACACAAGGCCATCATAGTATTCCATCGCGGCACGACCATGGCTGGCCTCGAAGGTGATCTTGCCCAGCCGAACACCAAGCGTTTCAAGCGCCGACAGCCGCGCCTCCAGCCCGTCAAGCGACGGGGTCAGCGCAGGCATGTCGATGGCCAGCGCACGCAGGGCGTCCAGCGCCTCGGGGGCGGGGGCGGTCAAGGCCAGCAAGCGGTCCAGCATCGCCGCTTGATCGGCATGGATGGCCGGCGTGTCTGCGTCCTCCAACAACGCGGCAACCCGGGCCGCGATTTCATCGGGGCCGCGCTGGCCAATCATCGGACCCGCAGCCGCAATAAGGTCCGCCACAGGGCCCGCGGCCAGGGATTGCAGCATCCTGATGCGCGCCTCGGACGGAGCGGCGCGGCCCGCGTAGCGGTCCAGCAGCGCGCGGAACCGCCGGGGGCGCCAGATGTGCCGCAGCAGCGCCGCCCGGCGCAGGTCGGTGGTGTCCAGCCCCTGAACGGCTGCCATCAGCACGCCGATGTCACCCATCGCGGCACGCGGACGCAGCGGTGCCAACAGCCGGTCGAACAGGTCGAACACCTCGGCATCCGCGGCGGCTGGATCGTCGCGCGTGAACACCTCATAGCCCACTTGCAGATATTCGTTTGCCCGGGGACCGCGGTGGTCCTGACGACGGAACACCTCGCCCATATAACAATAGCGCGCAGGGTCCGCCCCGTGCGTCATGTGCATCTGCACCACCGGCACCGTGAAATCCGGGCGCAACATCATCTCGCCGCGCAACGGGTCCGATGTGACATAGGCCCTGCCCCGGATATCCTCGCCATAGAGGTCAAGCAGGATTTCAGCCGGTTGCAGGATGTCGGTTTCCACCGCAACGGCGCCTGCATCGCGAAAGGCAGCAAACAGGCGTTCGGCCTCGGCCCGCGCGGCGGTGCTTACAGGCATGTCAGGCCCCCAGCATGGCGCGCACCGTCGCCACCAGATCGCCGCGCGCGCATTCGACCTGCGCGGGCCGCGATTTCCATTCTTCCAGGCTGGCCCCTTCGGCGATCCGCGCGCCAAGGATCAGATCCTTGACCGTGACCACCCCCTTGGCCGCCTCGTCGCCGCCCATGATGATTGCGATGGGCGAGGCGCGTCTGTCAGCGTATTTCAACTGGTTGCCAAAATTCTTGGGGTTGCCCAGATACACCTCGGCCCGGATGCCCGCATTGCGCAATTCGGTTGCCATCGCGAAGTATTCTGCAATCCGGTCGCGGTCCATCACCGTGATGACCACAGGCCCGACCGCAACCGTATCCATCCGCCCCTTGGCGCGCAGCGCGGCCAGCAAGCGGTCCACCCCGATTGATATACCCGTGGCAGGCACCGACTGACCCGTAAAGCGCTTGACCAGATCGTCATAGCGCCCGCCGCCCGCGACGGACCCGAATTGCCGGGGACGGCCTTTTTCGTCAAGGATTTCAAAGGTCAGTTCTGCCTCGAACACCGGGCCGGTGTAGTAGCCAAGACCGCGCACGACGCTTGGGTCAATCTCGATCCGGTCAGCGCCATAGCCTTGGGCATCCAGGATTTCCGATATGGTTTCAAGCTCTTGCACGCCTTCTTGTCCGACAATGGACCCACCCACCAGATCGCGCAACCGTGCGACGGTGGCGGCACCATCGGCACGTTTTGCAGCCATGAAGCCCATGACGATCTCGATTTGCAGGTCAGACAGTCCAGCACCCTTGGTAAAGTCCCCGCTGTCATCCTTGCGCCCCGCGCCCAGCAAGGCGCGCACACCCCCATCGCCCAGCCGGTCCAGCTTGTCGATCGCGCGCAGCACGATGCCACGTTCCGCGTGGAACTTGTCGGGATCCGTGGGATCAAGAACACCCGCCATCTCCATGACGCCGTTCAGAACCTTGCGGTTGTTGACCCGGATCACATAGTCGCCGCGCGGGATACCTACCCGTTCCAACGAACCCGCCAGCATGGCGCAGATCTCGGCATCCGCCGCCACCGACGATGCACCCACCGTATCGGCGTCACATTGATAGAACTGTCGAAACCGTCCGGGTCCGGGTTTTTCGTTGCGCCACACCGGCCCCATGGCATAGCGCCGGTAGGGCGAGGGCAGGTCGTTGCGGTATTGCGCCGCAACACGTGCAAGCGGCGCCGTCAGGTCATAGCGCAGTGCGAGCCAATCGCCCGAGTTACCGGAGTCGTCCTCTTGCCACGAAAAAACCCCCTCATTCGGGCGGTCCACGTCCGGCAAGAACTTGCCCAGGGCCTCGACCGTTTCCACGGCGGGTGTTTCCAGCGCATCGAACCCGTGCAGATGATAAACCTCGGCGATGGCATCCAGCATCGTCTTGCGTTCGGTCACTTCTGCGCCGAAATAGTCGCGAAAGCCCTTGGGGCTTTCGGCGCGCGGGCGGCGAGGGGTCTTGTCCTTGGACATCACGGTATTCCCGGCTGGTTTTGGCTTGGCAAGCATCTAGCGGATGGGGCGCGTCGGGGCAAGGCGGGGCTGGCGGGCGACACGCCGTTGGGTGCATAAAGACCGCTGGCAGCATGGGGGCGACAATGGACCGGATAGAGGCTTTGGAAACCGCACTGGCGCATCTGACCCGCGCGGTCGAGGATCTGTCAGAGGTCGTGGTCCGGCAAGAGGCCGAGATCGCGACGCTTGTCCGGCGCCAACGCGCCCTGATCGAGCGTCAGGCCGAACGCGAACTGGACAGCGGCGCCAGCATCCCGTTGGCAGACCAGCGCCCGCCCCACTGGTAGGTGCCTCACATGTTCCGCCCCAACCGTCGCATCCGGTTTTATTGTTTGTGCCGCCCGTGGCTTGGTGATCCTGTCTGCGCCAGGACCCAATGATGCACGCACGACTTACACGGATTTTCGCGGGAAGTCCGCCGCTGACGGTTGCGGTGACCTTTGGGTTGGGGGCCGCAGGCGGCGCCGCCGCGCTGGCGTTGCGCATGCCGGTGCCGATGTTGCTGGGGCCGTTGCTGGTGGTGGCCTTTGCGTCAGCGTTCCGGCTGCGGGTCGCGGGGGCCATCATCACCGTGCCGCAACGGTGGCGGTTTGCCCTGATCCCGGTGATCGGGGTTGCGATCGGCAGCGGGGTCACGGCGCAGGCGTTGTCCGAGGCGCGGCATTGGTGGGTCACCCTGCTTGGGTTGGTGGTGTTCATCCCTGCCACCCATGCCCTGGCCTATATGATCTACCGACGCTTTGGCGGGCTGGACAAGCCGACGGCCTATCACGCTGCGATCCCCGGCGGGCTGATCGAAAGCGT
>JAUSPL010000616.1 GCA_030656535.1 Gemmobacter sp. | reverse complement strand
CCGATGGGTCGATAATCTGCGCACCCAGATACAGATAATCCCCCCCCCGCGTTATGCGACCCTGGGCATCGAGAGAAAAGTCACCTTTGCCGACACGGCCACGAACCTGATCGACATGGCCAAGCATCAGCAATGCGCCCATATCGGGACGCCATTCACGTTCAAGCGTTCTAAGCGGGTTGGTTCCCGTCCAGATCGCATCGGGGTTCAGGGTATACACCGGCCCGTCGCCCAGCATCGGCAGGGCGGCCCGCAGACCCGCGCCCGTATCAAGGATCACGTCTTGTTCCCACGACAGCGCAGTATCAGGTCGGCCCGCCAGATGCGCGGCAATCTGATCGCCAAGATAGTGCAGGTTTACAACGGTTCGGGCTATGCCTGCGTCTGCAATCAGATCCAAAGCGTGATCTATCAGCGCACGCCCCGCGACAGGGACCAAAGGCTTGGGCCGCGTTGCCGTCAGCGCGCCCATTCTGGTCCCAAACCCGGCCGAAAACAGCATCACAGCGTCGAAACGGTTCCGCATTGGTCAGTGATCCTTTGCAAGGCTTCGGGGGTCGGTTCCGGCAAGTCCTGCGCCAGCTTATGCAGATCAGATAGCGCCGGATGGGCAAGGTTGCGCAGCAGATGGGCCCAAACGAGCGGAATAAGCCGAACGTATCCGGGTTTGCCAAAGTGGAGCGACAACCGGGAAAAGCCGCCCAGAATTCGCAATGCGCGCTGTGCGCCCAGAACCGCGCAATGGATCTCCAGCCACAAGGGATCAACGTTGGTTGCGGCGGCAAATCGGGCGATCATCGCTGCTTCGATGTTTGGACCCACGTCGCGACGGGCGTCTTGCAACAGGGAAATCAGGTCATATCCGGGCTGCCCCATCGACCCCATCTGAAAGTCCAGCAGACCAACCGCTGCAAGGCCATGCCGATCGGGCATCCAGATCAGATTCTCGGCATGATAGTCCCGCAAGACCAGAACGGGCGGCGCGCAACAATGGGCGGCAAGCGCCGCCGTCATCGCATCAGCCATCGGCGCAGGATCGGACCGGATGCCTGTGACGGCATAGGCGTACCAAGACACGGACAGGCCGGCAGCACCCGCCATGAAGTCGCGGGTGTGGTCGGGTAACCCTGCGGGCGCGGGGCTGGCCTGCAGATGCGCCAAGGTATCGGTCGCGGCTGAATAAAGCCTGACTTCAAGCTCTGGCGCCGCTGCCAAGACGCGCGCGAACAGGGCATCCCCAAGATCCTCAAGCAACAGGAATCCGTTGGCGGCATCCTCGTCAAAGATCTCTGGCGCGCTTAGCCCCAGGCCACGCAAATGACGGGCCATGGCGACAAACGGTCCGGTTGCCTCGCCCTTTTCTGGTGGGGCGTCCATCAAGACGGCGCGCCGGGGGCCCATTGTCAACCGATCATAGCTACGGTTCGACGCGTCCCCGGCCAGGAAATGACGCTCTGCGCTGGCCCACCCTGCCCCACGGAGGAATGCCTTGCGTCGATCTTCACGCGCGGGTTCAGTCATCGGGCAAGCCTCTTTCCAAGTCGGCGGCGAGAGCCTTCGGCAGGTTGACGAATTCAGCGCGGCGCGCGTCGCCATCGGCGACCAGCCGCAGCGTGATGGCATGGGACGGGCTCTGGCTGCCCAGCCGGTCGGGCCATTCAATCAGACACAACGCCGTAGAAAACGCCTCGTCGAGCCCCAGTTCCGCCACCTCATCGGGATGAGACAGGCGGTAAAGGTCCGAGTGCCATATTGCCAGGTCACCCGCCTCATAGACCTGAACAAGCGTGAACGTGGGCGATGGCACATCCTCGGCCAAACCAGCATCGGCCAGCCGCGCCTGAATCAACGCCCGGGCCAAATGGGTCTTTCCGGCGCCGATCGGGCCCTCCAGCAAAAGCACGTCACCCGCCCCAAGCCTGAACGCAAGCCAGCGGCCCAGACGGGCGGTGGCTTCGGGATCAGGCAAGGCAAGCGAGGCGTTTTTCATGCCCCGTGTTGTAGCGCCCCGTCCACATCAGCCGCAAGCCGCAACAGGGTGCGCGTCACCCCTGTCCGCCAACCGCCGCCAGAACAAGCGCGGGCTTGCCGGCCATTTGCTGAAGCTCGCTCGCCGCACCCGGTTCCCCACGAAAACCGACCAGCGTCGCGCCGCCCGCAAGCGGCACGACACGACACCGAAGCTGGCGACCATCGGGCATTCGGACCTCTGCCTGCCATGAGTCACGCGCACCACCAGAGGCAACAAAGCTTTCGATCAAAGCCCATATCGGCGAAGGTGCGGTCAATTCACGCCAATGATCTGTAATCTTTGCGATGTCAGGGTCACCCAGCGTTGCGCCAGGATCATGCTGCCACATGTCTGCATAGGCGGCGTTCGACATCACCATCAGACCCGCCTGCGAAAAGACGGTCACCGCCTCTTCCATCGCATCGATCACGGCCTGACCCAGTTCCTGATCCGCACGAAACCGGCGCGCACGTGAAATTTCGTCACTGATGTCTTGAAACAGCAAGGCAAGCGCGCCTTCCGGGTGGGGGCGGCCCATGACACGATAGGTCAACCCCGATGGAAGCGACCAGGTTTCCTCATACTGCCCTGCCGCCGCCGATCTTTCCAACGCGGCCATCTGCGCGCGCCAGCCCTTGTAGTCCTTGGGCTCCGGGATCATCTGGCGGTCGCGCATTGCATCCAGAAAGGCAAAGAAGCCCGGGCGGCCCGACAGGAAATCAGCCGGCAACGAAGTCAGGTCGGTCAGTGCCGGATTGAAAAGTTGCAGCTTTCGGTGGCGGTCAAATATCGCAAGACCAATGGGCAAATGCGCAAAGGTCTTTGTCAGAGTTTGAACAAACCCACGCAGAGCCTCTTCTGCTTGGACCGTGCTATCCGCAGGTAAAGCCGCAAGAATTCGTGCGTCAGGCACAGAAACCGAGTGGCAGTCAAACCAATGGTCCGGCGCGCCGCCATGACCCTTGGCCAACAGGCGCCGCTGGCTCGCCGCGGCGGGAACCTCGAACAGACGTGGCAAGGGCCACGATAACACCCCTTCGCCGCCAGAAGCCTTTGCCGCCGCGACCACATAAGCATGATTGGCCCATGTCAGGGTCCCATCGGCAGCCTCGCGCCAGATCGGAAACGCAAGAGTGTCGGTCACCTGCCGCAGAACCGACAGCTCTTCGTCCTGAGCACGTTGGGCCAGCGCATCGTGCTGCGGCAAACGGCCGTCTGCATGAACGTCCACCAGAGTGATTTTTCGCAAACCGCTACGCCATTCTGCAATCAACGTCAGTTGGTCGACACCCGGAGCAGTGATCGAAACGCGCCCCAACTCGGGCAAATGTACAAGCCGATTGGCAAGATCAGGAAATCGCGGCCCCGCATAGGCCATGAAACGCAGCCAAGGGCCACCCGTCGCACGTGAGGTAGCAAGCAAGGCGCGGGCATCATCGCTGGCATCAATCAGGCATTCATCGTCAAACAGGAATACCGTCCCAGCCGGCGCATCGATAAACACCGAAGTCTTGGCCCCCCGCGACCTCTGTTGAAATAATGCCAGAGTTGCAAGCGCCAGAAGGGCAGCCAAAAATGATACGCCCAGCAACTCAAGACCTAGCGTAAAGTCCATGTCCGCCTCCGACTCATTGCGTGCACAGCGCCTGCATATCTCAACCAGTCGGTGTACCGGTTAACGCAACGTTAATAAGTCGCGAGGGCGACACAAATGGCCCATCACAGACCAGAATCCAAAACTATGTGGCGCTAACGCCACGGTATCACGCAAGAAAAGGCGTATTCCCACCCAGAATGGCATCTGGCTCTACGCAGATTCGGTGCTTCGGCCAAATGACCTCCACAATCGCGCCAGACCGCAATGACCGCTCGGATTGCTTCAGAAACGGGTCGCCGCCATTGGCAAAGCTGAGCTCGGCGCCCGAACGTTCCAGCAAGGTCTTGGCAATGAACAGCCCAAGTCCCATCCCCTCGTAGCCCGGACGTTCGCGGGGTCCTGCACCGTCTGTGCGGGCGCGCAAGAACGGATCGCCAATGCGCCCCAAAAGCTGGGGCGGATACCCCGGTCCATCGTCAATGATCCGCACAGACACGGTGGTGTCAGTCCAATGGCCGTCGATCCATACCGAGCCTTCTGCGAAATCGACCGCATTCTGCACAAGGTTGCGCAACCCATGAATAACCTCGGGCGCGCGCCGGATCGTCGGTTGGCGCTGTTCGCCACCTTCGCCGGGGCTGACATCAAAAACCAGTGTCTTGCCGCGACCGCTGTGCGGCTCAGCTGCCTCATGCAAGACTGCCTCCAACAAGGCATGTCGCAGATGCAGGTCATCCTTGCCAGCGCGACCCATTGACCGAAGGATGTCACGACACCGATCTGCCTGATCGCGGATCAGGGCGGCGTCATCGCGCAGGTCCTCCAGGCCGGGCTTTCCGTCCAGTTCATCGATCAATTCGGCACTGACCAGCTTGATGGTGGCCAGAGGTGTGCCAAGTTCATGCGCAGCGGCGGCCACAACGCCGCCCAGATCGGTCAGCTTTTGTTCGCGTGCCAACGCCATCTGGGTCGCCAGCAACGCCTCGGCCATGTTTCGGATCTCGGCCGACACGCGCTGCGCGTAGACGGCCAGAAAGACCACGCCGATCGTGATCGACAGCCAAAACCCGAACTCGAACACCGGAGGAACCTGAAGCACATCTCCATTGCCCTGACTCAACGGCAGATGGAAAAAGGCGAACACCGTCACAGACACCAGCGTCAGCGTGCCAAGCACCGCAGTGCTTCTCGCGGACAGCGCAGTTGCCGCGATGGTAACGGGAACGACGATCAACAGCGCGAACGGATTGTGAAGCCCCCCCGTCAGCATGAGCAGCGCAGAGAGCTGTGCAAGGTCAAAGGCCAGCATCACCAATGCGTGACGCTCTGGCAGACGGCGGGTTTGCGGGAACATGACGATGGACACCAGATTGGCGATCACCGAAAGGCCGATGACCAACAAGCAGCCTCCCAGCGGCAACACCAGATCCAGCCAAAGATCTGCCAGCAAGATGGCGGCCGCCTGCCCACCGATGGCAATCCAACGCAGCAAGGTAAGCGTTCTGAGCCGAACCCAGTTGCTGGACGCGTCACTTCTTGCAGGGCCATGGTTTTCTATGAAATTCATGTGGGGTCCATGGATGCGTCAATCAGGCCATTGTTAGTTCTGCAAAGATATCGGATCAATGACCCCGATGAAAATAACAAGGAACACGCCATGACCAAGCTGTATGCAGGCGCTGCGGCAGCAACCATTTTGGCACTTCTGGCTGGAACGGCGCTTTACACCCTATACCCAAGGTCCGACGATCCCTTCGCAGATTGCCGCGCATCCGTGGTGGCCGGTGGCGCAGGGGCGATCGGCGGACCGTTCACCCTTGTGGACCAAAACGGGACAACAGTGACCGAGCGTGACGTTTTCACCAAACCAGCTCTGGTCTATTTTGGCTACACCTTCTGCCCGGACGTTTGTCCGTTGGACGTCGCAAGAAACTCCGAAGCGGTTGATATTCTTGAAGAGCTTGGGCACGAGGTCACGCCCGTATTCATATCGGTCGATCCAAAGCGCGACACGCCCGAAGTTCTGGCGGACTTTGCTGAAAACATGCATCCGCACATGATCGCGCTGAGCGGCAGCGAAGATCAGGTAAAGGCCGCATCAAAAGCGTACAAGACATTTTACAAGATCCAGGACCCGTCCGAAGAATTCTACCTGATAGACCACTCGACCTTTACCTATCTGGTTTTGCCCGAGACCGGGTTCGCCGAGTTCTTCCGCCGTGAGGAAACACCGGACCAAATGGCCGCAAGGGTATCGTGCTATCTGGAAAGACGATGACCTGCTATTTGACGGAGGTACTCCATCGCCCTAGAACAGTCATATGCGCAAGATTCAAAGGGATACGCCCGACATGACTGATCACGACCCCACGGAACTTGGCGAGGACCGCACGCTGCTTCTGGTGGACGATGATGAGCCCTTTGTGAAGCGCCTCGCAAAGGCGATGGAAAAGCGCGGCTTCCTGCCCGAAACAGCAGAAAGTGTGGCAATGGGCAAGGCAATTGCTCACGCCCGCCCGCCCGCCTACGCCGTCGTTGACTTGCGCCTGGAGGACGGCAACGGCCTTGATGTGGTCGAAGCCTTGCGTGAACGCAGACCCGATTGCCGCATCGTGGTATTGACCGGCTACGGTGCCATTGCTACCGCCGTAGCGGCCGTCAAAATCGGGGCCATTGATTATCTCTCCAAACCCGCTGACGCCAACGATATCACCAATGCGCTTCTATTGCGCGGCGAGGCATTACCGCCTCCGCCGGACAACCCGATGTCAGCAGATCGGGTAAGGTGGGAGCATATTCAGAGAATCTATGAGTTGTGTGATCGGAATGTTTCCGAAACCGCGCGACGCCTGAACATGCATCGCCGGACTTTGCAGCGAATTCTTGCCAAACGAAGCCCCAAGTAACCGTAAGATGATCGTCAAATCGCTGAATCCGGATTGCATGTCTGCATTCCGGGAATTGCGACTGTTGATTTCCGAGTTGAATAAGTCAATAAGGCGACATCTAGATAGGGACGCTTAAATGGAATTCGATCTGAATGCGCTGTCATTGCGCGAACTCAAAGATCTCTACTCAAGAATTGGCCGTGCAATTGCGACTTACGAAGATCGCAAAAAGAAAGAGGCGCTTGCCGAACTTGAAGAAAAGGCTCGCGAGATGGGTTTCTCGTTGTCCGAACTGACGGGCCTGTCAGCTGCGCCACGCAAGCGTGCACCGGCAGCCGCAAAATACGCCAATCCTGCCAACCCAGCAGAAACCTGGACTGGCCGCGGCCGCAAACCTCGGTGGTTTGAAGCTGCACTTGCTCAGGGAAAATCGCCAGAAGATATGGTGATCTGACGATTACGCCGCGTCGATTGCCGCCAGAAGTTCCGCGTGGCGCGCACAATATGCGGCGCGCACGTCTGTCGGTGGGCGCAACACAACACCCAGACCCCGGATTCTCTCGGGGTCTGGTCGCCCGAACAGGCGGTTCGCTTCGGCTGCGGTGAACCCTGCGATATGGACAGCCTCAAGCCAGGCGGACATTTTGTCGGCCTGCTTGATTGCAGCCTTTATCGGGGCGGGCAGGTGTGCCGGCAGACCAAACCGGATGTGGATCGCGGCCATCAACCGGGCATCCAACAGGCCGTACTCGGGCCCGATGGCTGATTTGACCGGGCTGATCATGTCACCGATCACATATTCTGGTGCATCATGCAGCAATGCCGCCAGATTCCAGCGTGAGCCCATTCCGGGATAGACGCGAGAAAATAGTTGCTCGACCAACAGCGAATGTTCCGCCACCGAATAGGCCCAGTCGCCGCTGGTCTGGCCGTTCCACCGCGCAACAAATGCAAGGCCGTGCGCAATGTCGGCTATCTCGATGTCCATTGGTGTGGGATCAAGCAGATCCAGTCTGCGCCCAGACAGCATCCGTTGCCATGCCCTTGGCTGTTTCATCATCCACGCCCCTCATGCTTCGCGGCGGTTTTAGCCCCGTCGAAGCAACGAAGTCAAAACCTGCTGTCAGTTCGCGCGACGCAGCGCGGAAACCTGGCCGGCATCAGCAGTCACCCCTCCGGCAAACACCAACATCACGCCCCCTGTCCCGTTGCCGCGTGCTTCTTGGACTGTTGCATAGACCTCGACGGGATTCGCACCTAGCAGTTGATTGTCTGAGTAACTTTCCAAGGAAAATCCATAGCGACCATCGGGCAAAGACATCCCCAACGAATCGATGCCCGTCCATTCATAGGGACCCGCAGCAACGGGGATTTCTGTCCGCGACACCTCTCGCCCCAGATTGTCGCGTGTGACCAAGACAGCCTTGTCTGCCAGAGCGGCCGGATTGGGGGACAAAATCACTGGTGCGCCATCAAACTGCACTGGGATGTCCACCCGTGCCTCCATTCCGATCCAACCAGCCAGTTGGGCCATATTCATCACGCCCATCTGAGACGAAAGCGACTCGAGCATCTGGTTGGTGCGAACCTGCTGCTCTACGCCAGAAAAAGTTGCAAGTTGAACCGCAAACTGGCTGGAATCGAGCGGGTCCATCGGGTCCTGATTTTGCACCTGAGCGGTCAGCATCTTGAGAAACGTGTCAAAATCCGAGGTGATCGCGGATCTCGATTGCGTGGCGACGCTGGGCGCCGTCTGAACTGGTGTGATTTCCATGTTTTTCCTTTCAAAGCCTCAGGTCCAATGACCCATCGGCGACGGGAGATGGCGAAGTTGCAGCCGGTTCGGTCAGATCGACATCGGCTGGCGCAAACCCGTCACGGCTTTGATTGTCGCGCCGCGATTGCCCAAAGCTGAAACTGGTCGTGTCATACCCGATCGTCCTGAACTCCTGCGCCAGATCGTTTGAGTTGCGCCTCAGCAACTCCATGGTTTCGGGACGATCAGCCACAATCATGACGCGCATCCGATCACCATCAGGGACCAATGTGACCTTGACCGTGCCCAGTTCCTCTGGGTCGAGGCGTACTTCGATCCGACCCTCGGCGGGTGCAGCCAGGCTTTCGGCGATCTGACGGGCGGGCAACTGCGACGAACGCACGTCTGGCACGCTGTTGGGCAAGGGTTGCAACAGGCTTGGTCGGGTGTCCGTCGCGACAAGATCAGCGCCGGACACCGCGAGGGGGTCCAATATGGGGTTGCCCATCAGGAGCAACATCGGCTTGTCAGCGATCGATACGGCGGGCTGTTCGTCTGCCACATCCAGGGTTGTTTCAAGCAAGGGGCTGACCACGGGTTGCGTTTTGAGCATTGGACGCACTTGCGGCACATCGGCTGGCTTCATGGTTTCAAGGATCACTGGTCCTGCGCTGGGCGGGGACACAATCGCAGTTGGAACTTTAGCAGAAACATTGAGCGGCGGCGCACCCAGAATGGTTGAAGGACCGGGGCCCCCCAGTGCGGGCTTGACCGCAGCATCGCCTGCGCAATGTCTAACCTCAGGCGTCGATGGTGTGACCTGCACCCAATCAGGCAGAGAAATCTTTGGGGGGGAATGAACCGACACCGCAGCGCTACCCACTGCGGCACGGTCCTGTAGCTTGGTCAGGTCCGATAATGCGGGATCAGATAGTTTTGGCAACAGGACAAGTGACGTCAAATAGTGCAGATTCACTGGTCTGTGATCCGTGACCGGGTCAAGGGCAATTTGCGCAGGCCCACCGACATCGGCGTCCACGGGCAACGCAGTCACAGGGGCTTGCATGCCAGCGGGCTCACGGGTGGAAATGGCAAGTGGGCCAGTTGTTTGTGCCGTCGGCTTTGGAAAGTACCGCGCAGGTGGCATCCATGCACTCGGGGCTCCGTTCGAGAGCGGTGTGGCTTCCATTCCAGGATTGACGTGCCCTGCCAAGACTGACCTCTCGCCCGGATGGACAGGATCAATCGCAGGCTTGGCCACGTTCGCTGGGCCCTGATCGACCCCGAAACGCATCAGTTCAGCCGCTACGATACGTTCGGCCATACTGGCTGGCCGCTGATCCGGCGATCCTTTCGATGGTTCCCCGGCGATCGCGCCCTGCGGAGCAAGGATCGGCGGAGGAATAGGCAAGGCCGCAGCAGGCCTGTCACACTCTGGCTGCACTTCGTTGGCCGAGGGTGTGGGATACGCAGGGGGCAGAACGGAGACTGGCGGAACAGGTGCCGCCTGAGCCGTGACCGCGAAGGTCTTGACCGCCGCCGGTTGTGCTTCATCTGGCAGATTCGGCTGATGCGGCGACAACTTTTCCCGGCTCAACGCCCCAGTCTCTGGAACCAAGGCACTGGTTGTCGGCTCTGTCTTGGGGGTCAGTTCGTCAAGCGGTGCTTGTCGGACCGTGCTTGGGATGGCCGCGATGACCTCTGCGCGTGACATTGCATGAGCAATGGCAGACGCAACGGCGCTGCCAGGAACGACTGGCGCAGGCGACCCCGACGGCAGCGCCCCATGCTCGGGCTGGGCGAGGTGCAGCCTTGGAGCATTGTTGGCCAACCGAACCGCCTGCAGCGCCCCATGCGCGGGCTCGGTTGGGTCCGGCACTGGGGCAGTGATCGCCAACGGGACCGCCCTGGGGGAAGCAGAAACCACAACCATCGCCCCAGCCCCAGCCTTGCCCAACGTATCCGGTTGCACAGGCACCAATCCGGGGGGGGCATCACCCAGCATCGCCATCGCCCAGATATCCCGGAACGTTTCCTCCCCCACCGATTCAGGAGCGGGCGACGACGCTGGCTTCTGCCCCGCAAAGTCGGGAACAGAATCTGCATTCAAACGCAATATGGCACCCAAGACTTCTGTCATCATGCAAGCATCATTGCCGTAGAAAGTTACCGGCTGTTTACCGCGCCCGTCCAGAATGAGGAAAATTCTAACTGGAGATCCAAATGACGCTTCCGCCTGTAACTTTCGCCCAAACCTATCCCAACCTCGCGCCGGACGCCGTATTGCGCGCAAAAGCGGTGGAGCTTGAAAGCGCATTCATCGCCGAGATGCTTGGGCACGTCGGACTTGGCCAGATGTCCGAAAGCTTTGGCGGTGGAGCAGGAGAAGACCAATTCTCGTCCTTTCTACGTCGCGCACAAGCAGATGCCATCGCCAAGCGTGGCGGGATCGGTCTGGCAGAGCATCTGTTCAACGCAATGAAGGGACTGCCAGATGGTAACTGACCCGGCGGACGACCTCATTTCTGATCTGACAGACCTGCGAGCCCGGATCGCGTGTGGCGACTTGACTCAACTTGACCGGATTGCGGCACGCATCGAGTTATCC
>JAUSPL010000615.1 GCA_030656535.1 Gemmobacter sp. | reverse complement strand
AAAAAGAAGCCGACGCCTATGCCAACCGCGCCACAGCAGGCGCGCGCGGGGAAACCGCACGCTTGATGGAGCAGGCCGAAGCCTACCGCGCCGAAGTCGTGAACAATGCGCAGGGTGAGGCGAGCCGCTTCCTGTCGGTTTATGAGGAATACGTAAAGGCACCGGAGGTTACGCGGCGCCGAATGTATCTGGAAACGATGGAAGTGGTATTGGGCGGCATGAACAAGGTCATCCTTGACGGCGTATCGGGTGAAGGCGCCCAGGGCGTCGTACCCTACTTGCCGCTGAATGATCTGAACCGCGCAGCGCCCGCGCCCACCACCGGGGGGAACAACTGATGAAACGCAGTGCAATGATTCTGCCCATTCTGGCCGTTGTCGTGGCGTTGGTCCTGTCCTCGGTGTTCATCGTCGATGAACGCGAGAAGGTTCTGGTGCTTCAATTCGGTCAGGTGAAGGCCGTCAAGGAAACCCCTGGCTTGGGGCTCAAGATCCCGTTGATCCAGGACGTTGTCCGCTATGACGACCGTATTCTGGGCCTTCCCACGCAACCGCTCGAAGTTACCCCGGCCGATGACCGCCGTCTTGTGGTGGACGCTTTTGCCCGGTGGCGTATTGTCAATCTGGTCGACTTCCGCGAATCCGTGGGAGCAGAAGGCATCCGTGCCGCACAAGTCCGGTTGGAGCGTATCGTGAATGCCGCCATCCGTGAGGTTCTGGGGTCTGTTCCATCGAATGCGGTTCTGTCAGAAGACCGTACCGGTTTGATGAATCAGATCAGGGATCTGTCGCGGCGCGAGGCACTGTCACTGGGTGTCGATGTGGTGGACGTTCGGCTGACACGCACTGATCTGCCGGAACAGAACCTTGCCGCGACGTATGGCCGTATGCGGGCAGAGCGTGAACGCGAAGCCGCAGACGAGATCGCACGCGGTGGCGAAGCAGCACAGCGTGTCCGTGCCAGCGCAGACCGGACAGTCATCGAACTGACGTCGCAAGCCCGCAAAGAGGCCGAAGTGATCCGCGGTGAAGCCGACGCCGAGCGCAATGCGATCTATGCCGAGGCGTTCGGCCGTGACCCCGAGTTCTTTGCCTTTACCCGGTCGCTGACGTCTTATGAGCGTGCCTTGAAAGGCGACAATTCGTCGATCGTGATGCAGCCCGACAGCGCGTTCTTTGACTATCTGCGCAGTGACAAGGTTCAGGAATGACCACTATCTTGCTGGCCCTCGGGTTGGTTCTGGTGGCAGAGGGGCTGGCGTTCGCGCTGGCCCCTTCGCGTCTGGAGGACGTG
Source organism: Gemmobacter sp. (assembly GCA_030656535.1). GTDB lineage: Bacteria > Pseudomonadota > Alphaproteobacteria > Rhodobacterales > Rhodobacteraceae > JAUSPL01. The sequence continues at coordinate 10,090 of JAUSPL010000615.1, read as the reverse complement.
GTTGCGTTTATCTCGCGCCTGCCACACGAAACCCGGAGGATGATCGGTCTGGGCATGCTGGCTGCCGGGGTTGTCCTGGTGTGGCTCGCGGGCGGTATTCCGGGCTGACCGGACCCGCGCCTTTCGCTGGCACATCACAAGACTTTGAGACACGATGTCGGCATTTGCAATCCGCGCCCCGCGCGCTCATTCTTTGACAGAGCACCGCCACGACCTTTGGTGGTAACAATAGATGGAGGACTTTCGATGCAGTCACGGGTACTTGTCCCGTCCCAATCAACCCCGGTGGTCCGGGCGTTCTGGGCATTGATGCTGGGAATGATGCTGACGCTGGCACAAGTGATGGTGGTTCAGGCACGCGGCGCGCCCGAGAGCTTTGCCGACCTTGCGGAACAGATCAGCCCGTCCGTGGTCAACATCACGACCTCGACCAAAGTTGCCGCCCCGACAGGGCCACGGCCGCAAGTGCCCGAAGGCTCACCCTTCGAGGATTTCTTTCGTGACTTCATGGAGCGAAACAACCGGGGCGGCGAAGGCGAGGGCGGCCCCCGCCGCGGTCAGGCGCTGGGTTCTGGTTTTGTGATTTCCGAGGACGGCTTCATCGTCACCAACAACCATGTCATCGAGGGCGCCGACGACATCGAGATCGAGTTCTTCTCGGGCACACGTCTCAAGGCCAAACTGGTCGGAACGGACCCGAAGACCGACATCGCGGTGTTGAAGGTCGAAAGCGACGCTCCCCTGCCTTTCGTGCCGTTTGGCGACAGCGATGTGATGCGCGTCGGCGACTGGGTAGTGGCGATGGGCAACCCGCTGGGTCAGGGGTTTTCGGTGTCAGCAGGGATCGTGTCTGCACGGGGCCGGTCGCTGTCGGGCACCTATGATGACTATCTTCAGACGGACGCGGCGATCAACCGGGGAAACTCGGGCGGCCCTCTGTTCAACCTTGCGGGCGAGGTGATTGGCGTCAACACGGCAATCCTGTCGCCCAACGGCGGGTCCATCGGCATCGGTTTTGCCATGGCATCGAACGTGGTCACCAAGGTTGTGGCTCAATTGCGCGATTTTGGCGAAACCCGGCGTGGCTGGCTTGGCGTGCGAATTCAGGATGTAACCCCCGATGTAGCCGAAGCCATGAGCCTTCCTGCACCGAAAGGTGCGTTGGTGACTGACGTGCCGGAAGGACCGGCCAAAGAATCGGGAATGATGGCCGGTGACGTCATCATCTCATTCGATGGGGCCGATGTTGCCGACACCCGTGAACTGGTACGCCGTGTGGGCGACGCCGATGTCGGCAAGGCAGTCCGTGTCATCGTGCTGCGCGAAGGCAAATCCGAAACCCTGATGATTACGCTGGGACGCCGAGAAACGGCTGAAGCAACCGAAACACCGGTCGCGGAATCCGCTCCTACCTCGCCTGTCGAACAATCGGTGTTGGGACTGACCATCAAGACGCTGACCGCAGAAGACCGCGACAAGATGGCCTTGCCAACCGGGACCGAGGGTCTGTTGATAACGAACGTCGACGAGGTCTCAGAAGCTTTCGCCAAGGGCATGCGGGCGGGCGACATCCTGACCGAGGCCGGTCAACAAAAGCTGGCGACACCGGCCGATCTGACCGCACGCATCGCAGAAGCCAAAGAGGCCGGTCGCAAATCGCTGCTGTTGCTGATGCGGCGCGGAGGCGATCCACGGTTCGTCGCGCTGTCAATCGAATGACAGCTGGCTGATCGAATGAAAGGGCGCCCCATCCGGGCGCCCTTTTTCATGATGCCTAGCCGAAATCGTCGGGCACGATGCCCAGCATGCGCGCCGCCGCCAATGACAACACATCGCTGTCAAGGCCAAGCGACCGTTGGTACCGTCGCAACGCGCTGCGGGTCGCAGGATCGGCCCCACCCGTGATTGGCCCCTCATAAACGCCCCGCGCTTTCAGTGCGCGCTGCAAGGTCGCAGCGAATCTTTCGTCCTGCGCAATGCAAGGCACCGCAAACCAGATGTCACGGCGCGGACGCAGTTCTCGTTGGTGGGTTTCGGACCGGATGATGGCCGGGTTGACCACCGCCCCTGTCGGGTCGCGCTGCTCCGGTCGCGCCACCACCTGTTCAGTCACGGTTTCATAAAGACCCGGCTGCGTTTCTGTGTGCCAGCAGGTGCCCTGTGTAACCGCCGGTGCAGTCACCCGGATTTCAGCGGCCAAGGGCGATTGCGGGGGGTGCAGCGACATCAGGCTGTCTTGCGGCTGACACGCCGCCAGCAACACCGCACAAAGCCCCGCCAAATAATGTCCTGCTGTGGTCAAGGGTGTGCGCTGCCTGTTAATCTATCGAGACAGCATAGCGGCTTCGGACCTGCTGCGAAACCCTGCGGTCGCGACGCCACTGGCAAATCCCGCCGCACTGACATATGTCACATCTCGAGGTGCAAATTCGAGGAAATTTCTGATGGCACGGATCACTTATGTGGAACACAACGGACGCAAGCACGAAATTGATGTGCCAAACGGCCTGACGGTTATGGAAGGCGCGCGCGACAACGGTGTGCCCGGCATCGAGGCTGATTGCGGGGGCGCATGCGCCTGTTCCACCTGCCATGTTTATGTAGCGCCCGAGTGGGTCGAGAAACTGCCCCCCAAGGATGCGATGGAAGCCGACATGCTGGATTTTGCCTGGCAGCCCAATCCGGTTCTTTCGCGCCTGACGTGCCAGCTTCGGGTCACTGCTGCGCTGGATGGTCTGGTCGTCAATCTGCCTGAAAAGCAGATCTGACCGGCACCGTCATCGGGGCGTCCGGGATGGCGCCCGACTTCACCTTTCCTGTCTTGGGTTGACGATGACGTTGGCAGGCGGGCAGCGCCTAATTATCAGCGGGCCTGCGCGCAACATCCTTGTGGATGATGACATCAGCTTGCGGGTAGCGATCCAGAATCGCCCTGCGCAACGCGGCACCGATCTCGTGCGCCTCGGTCAGGGTTTGGCCTCCATCCAACTCGATGTGCAGGTGCACAAAGACGCGACTGCCCGCCGTGCGGGTTTTCAGGTCATGCCAGCCGCGCACACCGGGCCAAGTGTCCGCGAGCCGCGCGATCCCGGCGATAATCACCGGGTCCGCGTGCCGGTCCATCAGCGCGTCCCAGGCGCCTCTGCCGATCTGCAAGGCGCCCCAGCCCAACACCGCCGCAGCCACCAGACCAACCAAGGCGTCAGCCTGCCAGAATCCCCATCGCGAAGACACGTAAAGTGCGACCACCGACCCCAGCGCGGGCAACAGGTCTGCGGTATAGTGAAGCCTGTCCGCAGCCACCACGCGGCTGCCCGTACGGCGGATCACATGGCTTTGCCAGCCCATCAAAGAGAGCGTCAGCACGACGGCGACCGCCATGACGACCATGCCCGTCCCCTCGGACGCAAGGACCCCGACCTGCCCCACCATCAAACGCGTCACCGCCGCCCAGGCGATCACAACGGCCGCCCCGGTCAAGATCACGGACTGAGCCAGTGCGGCCAGGTCCTCAACCGAGGTATGCCCAAAGGCATGGTCATCATCGGGGGGCCGGGCAGCATAGCGCAGTGCCAGCATCGCCCCCAATGAGATCAGCAGATCCATGCCGGAATCTGCCAGCGAGGCGAGCACAGAAAGGGCGCCCGTCGACAGCGTCGCCCACAGCTTTAGCCCAACCAGCGTCAACGCGACCGCCACCGAAGCGCGTGCAGCCGACAGGTTCAAGCGGTTCAGGTCTTCGGTCGTCCGGGCGCGTTCCATGCGGGGCTCCCTGCATGATCAAAGGCGGAGGCGGCGTATTGCATGCCGAGCCTCGCAGCACAAGCTGCGCAGAGGCGCCAGACTTGCGGTCAAGGTCAGGCGCACGCCGTTACTTGCTTATAGTCCCGAATACACCGTCATTCGAATACTTCGTCCGGGCTGACACCCCACAGCGACGCCTTGCGCATCCAGCCCCGCTTTCCGTCTTTCAACACGCGACACCAGTCCACCACGCACTCCTGCAGCCGCGCGATAACGCCCAGCTCGGCCCTTGCGACGACATTTGACCGACTATCTGGTTTCGACAGGATCTCGGCAAGGTCCTCTGACACAAGCACAGTGCGCGTGCCCGACAACAGGGTATAGTGGATCCATCCCCCCACGCCTTCGGCATCTTCGACACGGCGCCAGTTCTCATGCTCGGCGGTGATGCGCAGCGGCATACCCGGCACAGTAAACACCCAATCCACCCGGTGGTCGACCCCGGGTCCGCGTCGGGCGTTGCCCTCGGAGGTTTTGAGCGACACATAGCGCGGCACCGGGCGCTTTGTCACCCTGCCCTCGCGAACGGTCGGTTTGGGGGGGGCGTTTGCAGCCTCGATCGCGGCATCGATGGCTGCCCGCGGTGCCGGCCTTGGCATGGGGGCCTTGGTCGACTCGGACAACGCCGGTCCCGTCAGCGACCCAAGAACCATCGCAATTGCCAGACCCGTCAAAATTTTCATCTGCCCCGACCCTGCCTGTACACAGGCTGCCCGGCGCACCTTGCCCCGTACGCGCCCGATTGCCCTGCCCAGCGATCCAGTGGCGGATTTTTCCCGCCTTTTTGTCGCGTCGTTCCGCCGCCGCTTGTGCCCGACGCCATCATGCGCCAACTTGCCATCATGAATGTTGGAATGGAAGTGCAGGGAGGACGCATATGCCCGGAACGCGGCTGAGTGTTGTTGTGACGCGACGGTTGCCCGCGGTTGTCGAGACCCGGATGAAGGAATTGTTCGACGTCGACCTGCGCGACCCGGACACAAGGATGAATCGCGACGAGCTTGCCGAGGCGATGAGGCGTGCCGATGTGTTGGTGCCGTGCGTCACCGACCAGATCGACGCTGCCCTGCTGGCACAGGCTGGCCCGAAGCTTCGGCTGATTGCCAACTATGGCGCGGGGGTTGACCACATCGACGTCGCATCGGCGCGCAGTCGCGGGGTCCTTGTGTCGAACACCCCCGGTGTCCTGACCGAGGACACCGCCGACATGACGTTGGCGCTGATGTTGGGTGTATTGCGCCGCATCCCCGAAGGGATGGCCGAAGTGCAGACCGGCGAATGGCAGGGCTGGTCGCCGATGGCACATCTGGGTCACCGGATCGGCGGACGTCGACTGGGTATCCTTGGCATGGGCCGGATCGGTCTTGCCGTGGCCCGGCGTGCGCGGGCGTTCGGGATGCAGATCCACTATCACAACCGAAAGCGTTTGCGCCCCGAAACCGAAGCCGAGGTCGAAGCCACCTTCTGGGAAAGCCTCGATCAGATGATTTCGCGTATGGACGTCATTTCGGTCAACTGCCCCCACACGCCGTCAACCTTTCACCTTTTGAACGCCCGCCGGCTCAAGCTGCTGAAGCCATCGGCCGTGATCGTGAATACCTCGCGCGGAGAGGTGATCGACGAAAACGCCCTTACGCGCGGGTTGCTTGCGGGGGAAATCGGGGGGGCTGGTCTGGACGTTTTCGAACATGGCGCCGAGATCAACCCACGCCTGCGCGACCTGTCCAACGTCGTCCTGTTGCCGCATATGGGGTCCGCCACCATCGAGGGGCGGATCGAAATGGGCGAAAAGGTGATCCTGAACATCAAGACATTTGCCGATGGTCACCGGCCGCCCGATCAAGTCGTACCGGGGATGCTGTAGGCCCCAAAATGAACGATGGGACGCTGAACTTGCGGGCCAGGGTCCTGATATGGCTGAAGCGCGGCGCCACCTTGCGCCGCGCACATGGCAACACCGGGATTGAGGTCTGACCTGATGCGCGTGCCATTGATACTGGTGGTGCTTTCGACATCGGGTAGCGCGCTGGCGGTGTGGCGTGACGGGCTGGTACTTTCGGACAGTGTGCTTTTTGGCTTGGTGGTGACGCTGGCTGCGCTGGTCCTTTTGTTGCGCAACGGCCTGATTGATTGGCTACTGCGCCTTGCACGCGCGCCACGGTGGATTGTGGTAGATGGATCGAACGTCATGCATTGGGATGGCAATGTTCCGACGCTGCGCGTCGTGACAGCGGTCTTGCAGGATCTGACCGCGCGCGGGTTCAGGCCCGTTGTGTGGTTTGATGCGAACGTCGGCTACAAGGTTTCCCAAAGATACATGGGGCCAGATGCGCTCGCGGATGTCTTGCGAATCCCTGCCCGGCAGATCCTTGTCGCCCCAAAGGGTACCCCGGCCGACCCCTTGTTGCTGGCAGGGGCGGTAGACCTTGGGGCGCGGGTAGTGACGAATGACCGGCTTCAGGACTGGGTGCCACAATTCCCCCAGATCCGGCAAGACGGCTTTCTGGTGCGGGGCGGCATCGTAAACGGGACACCGCAGCTGGATCTTCAGGGCGACTGAACGCAGGCAATGCTGGGTCCCGGATGCCTAGTCGGTCTTGCATTCCGCATTGCCGAACTTTGCTTGACAGGACCGCGCGGCGCAGGCGGCGATCTGTGGGTTCCGCCGCGACTCATTGATATCAACGGTTTCCACAGCTGTGTACGGAATTTCAATTGTGCGCATTTGCTGGCGGCAGATCTGTTGGTTGCCCGAGGGCGTGCAAACCGAAACCCCGGTCGGACGTTCTTCGGTGCGATAGCGGGTGACGATCTGTTGCTGATAGACAGGCGGAATCTTTTGCAGCCAATCTGCCGTACATATCTGCCGCTCGGCGCGGTATTCAGGGGTCCCGCAAGACACCAGCAGGGCAAGCGACAACAGGGCAACGACGCGCATGAGAGTTTTCCGATCACAGATGTTGACGGACTATGGACCCGAAATCCTGGTTGGGCAAGTTGCCGCTCGTTGGCACGGAAGCCAGGCTTCCTGCGTTCCCAGAATCGCAAATACTCAGTGTCAGACGAATGGCGTGACCTAGCGGCGCCGCGATTTCCCGCCCCGCTGGCCCGCACGACCCGCCGTGCTGCGACCGGATCGCGACACCGCTTCTTCAACGGCATCTTCTACCGCAGATTGGCGCGCCAAAGGATCATCGGCCACCGCAAGTTCGACTGCTTCCAGCCGCTTGACCTCATCGCGCAGGCGCGCGGCTTCTTCGAACTCCAGGTTCTCGGCAGCCTTGCGCATCTGGGTTCGCAGTGCATCAAGGTGCGCCGCAAGGTTCTGGCCGAAAAGCGGCTTGTCCAGTTGTGCGGTCACACGCGACTGGTCGGTGTCGCCCTGCCAGAGCCCTGCCAACACATCGTCGACGTTCTTTTTGACCGTTTCCGGTGTGATCCCATGTTTCAGGTTATAGGCGGCCTGCTTTTCGCGCCGTCGGTTGGTTTCGCGCAACGCGCGTTCCATGCTGCCCGTGATCCGGTCTGCATACATGATGACCCGGCCTTCGGCGTTGCGCGCAGCCCGACCGATGGTCTGGACCAGCGCGGTTTCCGACCGCAAGAACCCCTCTTTGTCGGCATCCAGGATGGCCACAAGGCCACATTCGGGGATGTCGAGCCCTTCGCGCAACAGGTTGATTCCGATCAGCACATCGAACGCCCCAAGGCGCAGATCGCGCAGGATTTCGATACGCTCGATCGTGTCGATGTCGGAATGCATGTACCGCACGCGGATACCCTGTTCGTGCAGATACTCTGTCAGGTCCTCGGCCATGCGCTTGGTCAGCGTGGTGCAAAGCGTGCGAAGTCCGCGCGCAGACACCTTGCGCACTTCGTCCAGCAGATCATCAACCTGCATGCCCACAGGCCGAATTTCAACGATCGGGTCCAAAAGCCCGGTTGGGCGTATGACCTGCTCAGCGAACACCCCGCCTGCCTGCGCCATTTCCCACGCCGCCGGGGTGGCGGACACAAAAATGGTTCGCGGGCGCATTGCGTCCCACTCTTCAAATTTCAGGGGCCGATTGTCCATACAACTGGGCAGCCGGAACCCGTGTTCGGCCAGCGTCATCTTGCGCCGAAAGTCACCTTTGTACATGCCGCCGATCTGGGGGACCGAAACGTGGGATTCATCCGCGAAAACAATGGCATTGTCGGGAATGAACTCGAACAGCGTTGGCGGCGGTTCACCCGGTGCACGTCCGGTCAAATAGCGGGAATAGTTTTCGATCCCGCTGCACACACCCGTCGCTTCCAGCATTTCAAGATCAAACGTGACGCGCTGCTCCAGACGTTGCGCCTCCAGCAGTTTGCCGTCCTCGTTCAGCTGCTTCAGTCTCTGGAACAATTCCAACCGGATGCCCTTGGTCGCCTGCTGCAAGGTCGGGCGCGGGGTGACGTAGTGCGAGTTCGCGTAGATCCGGATTTTTTCAAAGGTGTCGGTTTTCTTGCCGGTCAGCGGGTCAAACTCGGTGATGGATTCCAGTTCTTCGCCAAAAAACGAAAACCGCCATGCCCGGTCTTCAAGGTGGGCGGGCCATACCTCGACCACGTCGCCGCGCACCCGAAAGCTGCCGCGCTGAAATCCGACGTCATTGCGTCTGTAGGCCTGCGCCACGAGTTCCGCGATGAACTTGCGCTGATCAATCAGATCGCCCAGCGTCATGTCCTGCGTCATCGCAGAGTAGGTTTCGACCGACCCGATCCCGTAAATGCAAGACACCGAAGCGACGATGATCACGTCATCGCGTTCCAGCAGCGCCCGGGTCGCCGAGTGACGCATCCGGTCAATCTGTTCGTTGATCTGCGATTCCTTCTCAATGAAGGTATCTGTGCGCGCGACATAGGCTTCGGGCTGGTAGTAGTCGTAGTAAGACACAAAGTACTCGACCGCGTTGTCGGGAAAGAACCCCTTGAACTCGCCGTACAGTTGCGCCGCCAGGGTTTTGTTGGGCGCCAGGATGATTGCAGGGCGCTGTGTCGCCTCGATCACCTTGGCCATGGTAAAGGTCTTGCCGGTGCCGGTGGCCCCCAGCAACACCTGATCGTGTTCACCAGAGTCGATCCCTGCCACCAGTTCGGCTATGGCCGTGGGTTGATCGCCTGCGGGTTTGAACGGACTGGACAGCACAAAAGGCCGCCCGCCTTCCAGCTTTGGGCGCGTCAACACCTCGGGGCGGTGGGTGGGGGCGTTGATGTTGTTGTGGGGCATGGCGATTCCCTTGGCTTCCCCAAAAGGATGGACACTTTTTGTTCTTGTTCAAGGGCGGTGGATCAGAATTCATGGGAAGGCACGTCTGCGCCGACTTGCCGGGTCAAGACCCGCCGCCCCCGGCACCGGGGAACGACGGGCCTTGACCGTCAAGTGAACTTGTTGTCTCGCGGAAAGCCGCGGGGCGCCATGCGTCCTGCCGTGGCACGTTTGGCCAGCCATTCGGTCAGGTCCGGTTCATGGCGCGTGCGTCCGGCGGGGTCTTTCCATGACAGGCCCTGCGCCAAGGTGATCGTGGTTGCATCCGCCAGCCCGCCGTCCTTGTATTTTTGCAACCTGACGCCCTTGCCCTTGGCCATTTCGGGAAGTTCATCCAGTGGAAAGACCAGAAGTTTGCGGTTTTCACCGACCACCGCGACGTGATCGCCTGTGACCCGACGCACAAGGGCCGCGCGGGTGCCTTCGCGCACGGTCAGCACGCTTTTGCCCGAGCGGGTCTGCGCAAGGACTTCGTCAGACGCGACGACAAACCCATCCCCCTCGGATGAGGCAACCAGCAGCTTTTCACCCGGGCGGAAGATCATCAGATCAACGATCTCAGAATCGTTGGGCAGATCGACCATCAGACGCACGGGTTCACCCATGCCACGTCCGCCGGGCAGGTTGGCGCCCAGCAGGGTGTAGAACCGCCCATTTGCCCCAAAGATCAGGATCTTGTCGGTGGTTTCAGCATGAAACAGGAAGCGGGCCGTATCGCCGTCCTTGAATTTCATGTCTGTATCAAGCGGCAGGTGGCCTTTCATTGACCGAACCCAGCCCATTTTCGAACAGACCACGGTGATCGGTTCGCGGTCGATCATCGCCTCCATCGGGACGTCCTGCACCTCTCCGGCTTCGGCAAAGGTCGTTCTGCGCATGCCGTTCGCGGTGCCGGGACCAAAGGACTTGGCCACCTCGCGCAATTGTTCACCGATGCGCTTCCATTGGCGGCGGTCGGACCCCAGCAGATCATCAAGCTCTGCCCGTTCCTTC
>JAUSPL010000605.1 GCA_030656535.1 Gemmobacter sp. | reverse complement strand
TGCTGGAGATAAAGCAGCCCCGCCACCAGCCGCGGCGGCGTCGCAGGCCGCCCCTTGCCGGACGGAAAGAACCCCGCCCATTCCCGCTCGAACACCTCCCAGTCGATCAGCGCCGCCAGCTTCACCAACTCGTGCCGCGGGTCGATCATGTCGACCAAACGCGGACGCAGCAGGTCATCTTGTTCCGGAGGGCGCGGACGATGCTTCATGGCAGAACCGAAATTGCAGGGTTTCCGCAGAAACTATACAAAACCCTGCAGGCCATGGCGAGCAAGACCGCAGCGTTCCACCGCAAATTCAATGACATGGGTGTTGTTCAGGGCGAACTACTTGATGTAATAAGGAAATTCGATTGTCAAAGACCCTACCGATTTTTCGGACCCGGTTTCGGCACCTTGTCCCTCGGGAAAAAGCGGATCAGTTTCAGCTCTTCAAAGTCAACATGGATTATCGGGTTCTGCCCCACCTAGTTCCGGTCTCAAATGTCGTCTCGACGATGATCCGCAAATCCATGGCAGTCCCGCTCTCATTAAACTGCCAACATAGACGACCACCCCCAAGTTTTGCCCTCTCCCGCGGGTGATTCCCCTACCACGCCTATTCGACGCTACGCCGATCCCGCGCGCGACATTTTCGGATTTTTTTCCGTATCTCTGAAACCCCTCTAGCACAATCAGCCGCCGCTTGGGAACGTTTCCCCGACCTCACGCGTTTCAAGCTGTAGGAAACTCTCGGCTAGGTCAGAACGTCATATTCGATCCCCCTCTGGCACGGCCTTCATGGCAATAGGTGGAAACATGACCAATCGCATTCTCCGAAGCCAGTTTCTCGGCTCAACCGCGGCGCTGTCTGTATTGCTTGGGGCAATCAACCCGCTGCCCCTCGGCGCGCAGTCCAACGACAGCAACGCCTCAGGCAATGGCCGGTTGACGCGGGAAAACTGTCAAAATGCGGATGGAACCACCTGTTCACCGCTGGAATTCCGTCAACAACGGCAGAAGTTGCAGCAAGAGCGTGCCGCCACGCCAGACGCAGGCGTCAAACCTGCTGCCGACCCGGCCCCCGCGCCCCCGGTAGAACCCAGCAGTGACCCGGCGGGAATCGTGACCGAACCGGAAGCGGCACCGGCAGCTGACGGTGCGGCGCCCGACAGCAAAGCGGAAAGTGCACCCGCCGAAGTGCCCGCAGCCGAAGAAGTGCCTGCGCCCGATGTAGTCCCAGCGCCGGACGAAGGGAACCAGACCGAGATTCAAGATGCCCCCGTACCTCCGCCAGTAGCCGATCCTGCTGACCCAGAGGCGCCAAAAACTGGCGCAAAAGGCACTTCGATAGACCCTGCGAAGGGCGCAGTGACGGGCCCGGTAGCCGACCCTGCACCCGTTGCGGGCGCAGACGCTGCGCCGTCAGCCGAGGCTGAAATCACCGCTGAGTCGGTCGAACCGCTGACGCCGACGGCTGAGGCGGTGGATGCGTTGAACTCTCTCCTGACGGACGAAGGCGATGACACAGGTCCCGCCCCCCCTGCTGCGGCAGAGGTCGGCGCTGATCCTGCCGCCGACGCGACGGTGACAACAATCACCGAGGCCGACGCAAGGTCCAGTACCGAAGAATTTTCAGATGCCCCGGTCGTCGTGGGCGAAAACCGTCGCAGCGGTCTGTCGAATCTGGAAAAGGTAGGTCTTGTCGCGTTGGGGGCGCTTGCGGTCGGCGCCATCCTTAACAACCGCGGCGACGAAGTGGTCGAAAACAGCGGCGATCGGGTGGTCGTGCGCCGCAATGACGGCAATTTCTACGTGCTCAAAGATGACGATGCCCTGCTGCGACAGCCCGGCCGCACGGTGGAAACCGAAACATTTTCCGATGGTTCCACCCGGTCCGTGGTTCCGCGCGACGACGGAAGCCGGATCGTCACGATCCGGGATGCCTCGGGACGGGTGCTGCGGCGGGCACGGGTCGAAGCGGACGGGCGCGAAACCTTGCTGATCGACGATATCAGTCCGGTTGAGCCGGTCGAACGTATCGACGTCTCGCAACTGCCCCAACCGCGCCCTGATTTCACGATTTCAACCACAGATGACGGCGCATCCCTGCGTGCGGCATTGGTCGAGATCGAGGCCCGCGAGAACCGTCGCGCCTACAGCCTGCGCCAGATCCGGGACATTCGCGAGGTTCGCGCTCTGGCGCCGAAAATCCAGATTGATCCGGTGACATTTGCCACCGGATCTTCTGCGATCCGATCTGAAGAGGCCGAAAAACTGTCGCAACTGGGGGGGCTGCTGGCGGATCTTATCCGCGCCCGCCCGAATGAGGTCTTCCTGATCGAAGGACATACCGATGCCATCGGATCCGCAGCATCGAACCTTGCGCTGTCCGACCGGCGGGCGGAATCCGTCGCGCTGGCACTTACCGAGTATTTCGACGTGCCGCCGGAAAACCTTGTTGTGCAAGGGTACGGCGAAGGCGATCTGCTGATACCGATCGAAACTGCCGATCAGCGCAACCGGCGCGTTGCCGTGCGTCTTATCACGCCGATCCTTAGGCAGGCGGTGCCGCGCTGAAGCACCATGCGGGTAGTCCAGCTGCACGGGGCTGCGGTAGACCGGACTCGTTTCAAGTCAAAGGAACTCGCCTTTCATGCGATAGCACGTGAAATACACTTCTCAGTTCGGCCTGAACAAAGCCTTCAGGCGGTTCTGAGCAGTTGGTGCTGCTGATCTGGTTTGGGTTTGGCAACGAGGAAGGCCGCGATTATCCAGACAAGCCAAGCCCGAAGGTAGGCCAGGGTCCTTCGGATGTTGTGGCCGCAGGGACATAGCGTGGCAAAGAAGGCGTCGCCGATGGAGCCTTTCAATTCACAGCGTGTGAGGCGACCATCGGTTTTCATGTGGCCGATTTCGGGTTCTACGGCGCTTCGTCGGCGGACGTCCGCGATGAGTTTTGGTGTCAAGCCTCGTCGGGTGCCGCTGATCAGAACGCGGGTCCCCCTTTGCGACCGCAGGCTCGTCGCTTCGGCCTTCAGTTCGTGGCGCGCCACATCCGATATCGTCCCTGCCCGGTGACTTCGCGGACCAGTCCCCGCGCTTCCATCCAAGCGAGGTTGCGCTGGACGGCCGCTCGACTGGCGCCTGTCAGAGCCTCGGCCATCGGGGCAGAGACTATGGGCCATTCAGTCAGCACAGCGCGCAAGGCTGGCGGTGTTTTTCCCGAGAGCGGGGTCATCACTGTTTCCGCCCGCGCCGACCAAGCCTCGATGTCGTCGAGGTGCCGCATCGCGGTCAGGCATGCGGTCCCAATCCCGTCGAGCCAGCGGACCAACCGCTGATTGGGTGGCCCCCCGAAGTGCAATCCCCCTGCCCCGCCCCTGGCCAGCGGCGCGAAGACCGCCCCCTTGCCCTCGCTGGCCGCGATGCGCATTGCGGTAACAGCCGCTTCCATCTGGTCGCCTTGCTGTCCGAGGCCCGCGAGACTCCAGAGGTGAAAGCCCATGCATGCGCGCGAGATTGGGTGCAAATCGGCGGCTTGCGCCATCAGATCGAGCCACCCGCCCGCGCGATCCATGAACGGCTCGGATTCATCGGCAATGTTCTCGGGGTCGCGGCGGTCAAGGAAAGCGGGAAGGCTCGCCTCGGGCCCGGGCCCCCCCGTCAGACGGCGCACTGCCCATCCGACACGCGCGAGCGCGCCGGTGTCGTCCTGCACGCCAGACAGCCGCATGGAGATCCAGAGCGCCAGCCGATCCGCGCCAATCCGGTCGCCCACGAACCAGCTGAGGTCTGCCGCCTCGATCAGCGCGAGCCTGTGCCGCCAGCCTTCCGGGCCGCGCTTCAGCCTGTCGTCCAGCGCGCCGACAC
>JAUSPL010000600.1 GCA_030656535.1 Gemmobacter sp. | reverse complement strand
TCGGAACTGGCGATCCTCGCTGGCACGCAGACATTTGGCGACAACGAGACCTTCTCGGGCACGCTGACCGCTTCGGGCACCGTCATGGTTTCAGCGGCGGCGGCCAGCATCGGCACGGCGACGACGACTTCCACCTACGGGATGGGCACCGGGGCCACGACAACCGGCATCACCAAAACGGTCAACCTCGGCACTGGCGGGGCATTCTGATCGACCACGGTCGTCAACATCGGCTCTGCCACGGCCGGGGCCGGGGGCACGACGGTGGTGAACACGCCGACGGTCACCTTCGCCAATGCCGTCACGCAGGTCGGCATGCCCCAGGCGAACCTGACCGCACAGATTCTGGGCCTCGGCGGGGCGACGGCGGACAGCTACAACCGGGTTTCGGTCAATACCCCGGCGGTCCTGCTGAACAACGCAGGCCCGGAGATCGAGACCACGGTCAACAAGGCCGCACCTGCGAACGATGCCGCCTTCGCCTTCAAGACCGGCTTCTCGGCGCGCGCGCTGATAGGGCTGCTCGGGTCTGACGATTTCAGTTTCAAGGTCAGTCCGGACGGCTCGGCGTTTTTTGAGGCGCTGAAGATCGACCGTACGAACGGTCGGGTCGAACTGCCCGAGCCAACCGTGCTGCCGGGGCTAAACGCCGCCCCGATACCTCCGCCTTCGGGCAAGACCTCGGTCTACGCCCGCAACCGCGCCGGGGCGCCGTGGATCGATGTGATGCGGCCATCGGGCCGGGACTTTCCTCTGCAGCCGCATTTCGGGGTGAACCGGATTGCCAACTGGTCACCGTCGATCACGACCACGATCACCACCGAGGGTCTGCCGATCACCAGTGTCGGCACCGTGTCGCATCCGACGCTGGCCGCTACCAACCTCGCGGCCAGCATGCGGCGCTGGCGTCTTACCTCGGCTGCTGTTGTGGACACAGTCGCCGAACAGCGCTCTGCCGGATGGGCGTGCTGGCGTGGAAATGCGGCCGGATTGAGTGGCTGGACCTTCGTCACCCTGCTTTCGCTGACCACCCTGCAGGCGACCGGCATGGGGTTCTTTGGTCTTTACGGATCCATCGCCGCGCTGGCCACGACGCTGACGCTGGCCACGGTGATCAACGCTGTCGGCATCGGCTTCCAGCGCGGGACACATGCCAACTGGCAGCTGGTCACCAATGACGGCACCGCCGCGCCGACGCTGACCGACATGGGCGCGCCCTTTGCCATCGCAACTGGCGGCGAGCTGACCCTGTTCATCGCAGCGCCGCCCAACGGATCGTCGGTCTGGGTGCGGGCGGTGAACGAAGTTACCGGCGCAGTCTTTGAGCAGGAGATCACCGCCGACCTGCCCGCCAACACGCAGCTCCTCTCGCCCCGCCTTTACCTGAACACCGGCGCGACAGCCGCCGCCACGGTGACGCGCAAGGCATTCACGAACGAGGCGATGCTGGAACGCCTCGACCGCGAACTGCACCTCGAACGCGAGCGAACCGACAAGCAGCGCGCCGAGGATCGCAAGACTGATGCCGACCGGCTGGAGCGCATCGAGACCGACATCCGCGCCATGCGGGATGTGATGTTCGAGGCCTTCAAACGCGGCTGCACCGACTGACACACCCCCAAGACCACCACTGAACTTGTCACCCACCCGCCCCCGAGGCGGGTATTTTGTTGCCCGAAGCCGGGCAAAAGGAGCGTTTCCATGTCCACAGACCAGACCGACGCCATCCGCCTGATCCAGAGCGGCTTGGACAAACTTGGCCACAACACCGGTGCTATCGACGGCAAATGGGGTGTCCGCAGTGCACGGGCGCTGAAGCAATTGCTGTCCGCGAATGGCCGCCCCGCGTTAATGGCACCACCCGGCCCGCTGCCGTGGATCATCGAGGCGAAAACAGCGCTGGGCCGCAATGAAGCGCGCGACCGATCTTGGCTGATGGACTGGCTGAGGCGTGACGGTCGCTCCTTGGGCGACCCCAGCAAGAACCCGTGGTGCGGCGATTTCGTGGAGACCTGCATCCGCATGGGCCTGCCGGATGGACCACTGCTCGGCGCGCTGGGCACCAATCCCTATTGGGCGCGCAACTGGCTGCTGTTCGGGCAAACGGTGCAGCCAATCATCGGCGCGGTGCTGATCTTTGAGCGCGGTTCTGGCGGCCACGTCGGTTTCGCGGTCGGCCAGGATGACAAGCATTTCTACGTGCTGGGCGGCAACCAGTCAGACGCCGTCACCATCGCCCGCATCGCCAAGTCACGCCTTCTGGGCGCGCGCTGGCCCGCGACTTATCCACCCCGCCCCCAACGCCTGCCGACCATGAATGCGGGCGAATTCCTCGCAACCACCAATGAAATGTGAACTGGAGAACACCATGCCTAAACCTGCAATCCTCGCCCTTATCCGCCAAGTTCTGACCGTCGCAGGCACAGCGCTGGCCGCCAAGGGCTACGTTCAGGCATCAGACATCGAACCGGAGATCGGTGCGCTGCTGACCATCAGGTCGGTTGTGTGGTCTGTGGCAGACAAGCGGAGACGCTAATGGGGCGAAGTTCCCCGAACCAGAACTCGCACTTTCTTTGATTGCCTGAAGGGGGCAGCGTCGTGCTCACTTCAATCACTCCAATGGGGCAGCGGATCAGAAATCTCGTCCCAGCATCTGATTTGCTGCCCGAGGGGAATGCGACGGTTGGCATTTTTCGCAAACGCAGATATGTGCACCTCTATCGA
>JAUSPL010000036.1 GCA_030656535.1 Gemmobacter sp. | reverse complement strand
GCAACGATGGTCAAAGCCGGGCTGTTCTTGATGGCGCGTATGTGGCCGGTTCTGGCGGGCACCGAGCCGTGGTTCTACATTGTTGCCACGACAGGTCTGGTGACAATGGTGATCGGGGCAAAGATCGCGATCTTCAAGGATGATCTGAAGGCGCTGCTGGCGTTTTCAACCGTGTCGCACCTGGGTCTTATTACCATGTTGCTTGGCCTTGGCACACCCGAGGCGGCGATGGTGGCCGTGTTTCACATCATAAACCACGCGACATTCAAGGCGGCTTTGTTCATGTCGGCGGGAATCGTCGATCATGAGGCGCATACCCGTGACATCAAGCGTTTGGGCGGCTTGCGCACACTGATGCCGATTACCTTCGTGATCGTGACGATTGCGGCTTTGTCGATGGCCGGAATCCCGCCTTTGAACGGGTTCTTGTCCAAGGAAATGATGCTTGAAGAAGCAGTCCACACCGTTTGGTGGGGCAATCCTTGGATATTGCCTGCGCTGGCGACCATCGGGGCGATGTTCTCGGTCGCCTATTCGTTCAGGTTGATCGGCCATGTGTTTCTTGGCCCGGTCCGCGACGACTATCCGCACAGGCCGCATGATCCCGGCTTTGGCCTGTGGGCGGCGCCTGCCTTTTTGGCGGTCTTGGTGGTGTTGATCGGGGTCGCGCCGATGATGATGGTTGGCGATCTGGTCGCTGTCGTCGCTGGCGCTGTGACCGGCGCACCCGTGGCGGTCAAGATTTCCCATTGGCATGGGTTCGTGCCTGCGCTGTTCTTGTCAATGCTGGCGGTCGGCGCCGGATTGATGATCCTTGGGCTGCATCGTCCGTTGGACGCGATCTGGTCTGCGATGCCTCGACCCGAGGCCAAGCGGATGTTTGATGCCGTGGTGGGGGCGCTGGCCGGGTTGGCGCGCAGACTGACCTACTGGATGCACGATGGCGCCCTGTCGCGGTACTTTCTGATTTTCACCCTCGCGGTGCTTTTGATCGCGGGCGTTGCCTTCAACGAGGGGGGGCACACGCCCGGCACGCGCGAAATGTTGCCCGCGCCGCCCATCGCGATCATTGGTTGGGTGTTGCTGATGGTATGTGCGGTCCTGGTGGCCATCATGCATCGCACGCGTCTGGTGTCGATCGTCTTGATCGGGGTTGTCGGGTTGATCGTGTCCATCGGGTTTATCTATCTTTCGGCGCCGGACCTAGCGCTGACCCAGATCTCGGTCGAGGTGGTGACCACAGTCTTGCTCTTGCTTGCGTTGAACTTCTTGCCAAAGTTGACCCCGGTGGAAAGCACGGCGGGACGCCGGTTTCGCGATGTTGTGGTTGCCGTCGGTGCGGGGCTTGGTGCCGGGGCGCTTGCCTGGGCCCTGCTGATGCGCGATTTCGCCTTTCCGTCGATTTCTGAATATCACTTGGCCAATTCCTATTCGGGTGGCGGCGGCACCAACGTCGTGAACGTCATTCTTGTCGACTTCCGGGGGTATGACACCTACGGCGAGATCATCGTTCTGGGGATCGCGGGCCTGATGATCTATGCGCTGGTCGAGGCACTGTTCCGGGGGCCTGCGAACAAGCGGTTGCTGGACTGGGTCCCCGACAACAAGCGCGCAGCAGACCGGCACCCGATGATGCTGGTGGTCGGGACGCGCGTGGCCCTGCCCATTGCGATGCTGGTGGGCGTGTTCATCTTCTTGCGGGGGCACAACGAACCGGGGGGCGGCTTTGTCGCAGGTCTGATTGTCTCCATTGCGTTGGTGATGCAGTACATGGCGTCGGGTTTTGCCTGGACGCAGGCGCGCCAGCGGGTCGATTACCATGCCATGATCGGGTTTGGCGTGATCATTGCGGGGATGACCGGCCTTGGCGCGTGGTTGGCGGGGCGTCCGTTCCTGACCTCGGCCTTTGGGTATTTCCAGATCCCCCCGATGGAGAAGTTCGAGCTGGCGACCGCGATGGGCTTTGATCTGGGTGTGTTCTTGACGGTGATCGGAGCGGTGATGTTGACGCTATCTTCGTTGTCACGGATCGCGATCCGCGCTGGCGAAACCGTGAATACGGAACCTATGGACGTTGACCCCTCGGCCCGTCCCACCGCCAAGGAGATATTGTGATATGGAAGCCCTTGTAGCAACCGCCATTGGTCTGATGACGGCTTCCGGGATTTACCTGATCTTGCGGCTGCGGGCCTTCCCGGTGATTCTGGGTCTGTCGATGCTGACTTACGCCGTCAACGTCTTCATTTTCGCATCGGGGCGGCTGGCAATAGATATGCCGCCGGTCCTGGTTCATGACGGTTCGGGGTATACTGATCCGCTGCCACAGGCGTTGGTGCTGACGGCGATTGTGATTTCCTTTGGCATGACGGCAGTGATTGTGATGATGGCGCTTGGTTCGTTCCTGGAGGCGGGGAACGACAAGATCGAAATGACCGACGAGGCGACCAGCGGGGAGGACGTACGTTGAACCACTGGATCATCCTTCCGGTCGTGCTGCCAGCTGTGTTGGCGCCGATCATCATCCTGTCCATGCGTCATGACCTGCTGTTGAAGCGCATCACGTCAGTCGCGGGCGCCGTCGCCTTGTTGGCCGTCGCGATGGTGTTGCTGTTTCAGGCCAGCACAGGGGGGCCACAGGTCTATCTGCTTGGGAACTGGGAAGCCCCCTTTGGCATCGTGTTGGTGCTGGACCGGCTGTCGGCGATGATGGTTGCCTTGACATCGGTGCTGGCGCTGGTGGTGATCTTGTATGCCATCGGTACCGACTGGGACGCCAAAGGGCGCAATTTCCATGCGCTGCTCCAGTTTCAGGTGATGGGGATTTGCGGGGCGTTCCTGACGGGGGAT
>JAUSPL010000584.1 GCA_030656535.1 Gemmobacter sp. | reverse complement strand
ATGCCTTGCCGCAATTGCTGGACACGGATGTCGTCCTCACCGCGGGAAGCAGCGGCCTGGGAGGGTCGACCCTGACCGTCAGCGGCCTGTTGGCCGAAGACGTCATCTCGGTGCGCAACGAGGGCACGGGGCTTGGGCAGGTCGGGTTTTCGGGAAATTCCGTCACCTTTGGCGGGATCGTCATCGGCACGCTGTCCGGCGGGGCGGGGTCAACGCTCAGCATCACATTCAGCGGCTCTGCCGGTACAACCGCGGTCAACGCGGTGATCCAGAACCTGACCTATGCGAACACCAGCAACAGCCCGACCTACGACCGGACGCTGGTGCTCGACATCACGGACATCGGCGGCAATGATCTGGTGTTTCCCCCCAGTTTCGAATACCAGTATTGGGTACCGAACCCGTTCGCCGGGATAAATGCTGGGATCAACAGCGCGCCCGCGTTCGCCGATATCGACGGCGACGGAGACCTCGATCTGGTGGTTGGCGGCCTTTTCACAGGATTGCAGTCCTTTGAGAACAATGGCCTGGGCGGCTTTACCCCGCTTACCGGGGCGTCGAATCCATTCATTGGAGTGGCGTTCGGCAGTGACAGCGTCCCCAGTTTCATCGACCTTGACGGCGATGGGGATATAGACGCTCTTGTGGGCGGCAACGATGGCACGCTTCGGGCTTTTGCAAACAACGGCTTGGGCAGTTTTACCGAACTTGTCGGGGCTGCAAACCCGTTTAATGGAGTGGATGTCGGCAGTTCAAGTTCTCCGGGCGTCGTCGATATCGACGGGGACGGCGATATGGATGTCGTCGTCGGTTCTGACATCGGCTGGTTGTCTTTCCTGATCAACAACGGCGCGGGCGCTTTCACCAATGAAACCGGTTTGGCCGACCCGGTTGGCGGGCTTCTGGTCGGCTACGAAACAGCCCCCAGGTTTTTTGACTTCGACGAAGACGGCGACATGGACATGCTCGTGGGGGTTTCCACGGGCAATGTGCTGATCTATGAAAACGATGGCGCCGGCGCCTTTTCCAGAGTGGCCGACGGGGCCAACCCTTTGACGGAGCCCGTGCGAAGCGCGATCTTCTCCCTTGATACCATTCCCAGTTTCCTTGACGTTGATGGCGACGGCGATATCGACATCGTGGTTGGGGCAGCCTTCGGAGAGCTGCGTGTGGTGACAAATACAGCGCCACTCGGCGTCGTCATCAACATCGGCGTGATAGCGGACTCGAATGTGCCCACGCTTTCCGGCTTTGCGACCTCCGTCACCTTTGCCGAAAACCTGGTGAACGCGACGCCACAACGACTGGATGCCGATGTCGTGTTTGCCGACGATGACGGCGATTTCAACGGAGGAACGCTGAGCGTTTCAGGGTTGCTGGGCGACGACCGCGTTTCTGTCCTGAACGAAGGATCCGGTGCCGGTGAAATCGGCCTGTCGGGGGCGAGCGTTACTTTTGGCGGCGTTGAAATTGGCACGCTTTCGGGCGGTGTCGGGGCGACGCTGAACATCGGCTTCAATGCCGCCGTGACCTCGGCCGCCATCGATGCGCTGATCGAGAACCTGACCTTTGCCAATGTCAGCGACACGCCGACTGCAACCCGAACGTTGACGATCGACATTGTCGACGCGGCAGGACAGCCCCTGAACCGTCCCGACTTCGGTCCTCTTGCCGGTGCGGCCAACCCGTTCAACGGAATCGATGTTGGCACAGACAGCAAAGTAACCTTTGTCGATCTCGACGGCGACGGCGACCTAGATGCGGTGGTCGGTACAGACGCCCGCGGGCTGCTACTTTTTCAAAACAGCGGTGCCGGCGCCTTTACCGAGCTTACAGGGGCCGCAAACCCGTTCACCGGGCTCTCCGTCGGCTTCCTGGCCACGCCCGGCTTCGTCGACTTCGACGGTGACGGCGATCTGGATGCCGTTGTGGGCAACAGATTGGGCACGCTGACGTCTTTGCGCAACGATGGCGGCAGTTTCACCGTCCTGGCCGGGGCGGCCAATCCGTTCGACGGGATCGATGTTGGCTTCAACAGTGCGCCGGCTTTCGTCGACCTGGACGGCGACGGCGATCTGGACGCGGTTGTGGGAGAGCAATTTAGCACATTGTTTACATTCGAAAACAATGGCTCGGGCGGCTTTTTACCGTTGACTGGAGCCGCCAACCCCCTTGCTGGAATTTTTTCAGGCGCTTTCAGTTCGCCAACATTCGTCGACCTTGATCGCGACGGCGACCAGGATCTGGTGGTGGCGACCTCGGATAGCGGTCTGGTGTACTACCGGAACGACGGCGCGGCCGGTTTTGCCGGGCAGACCGGGTCTGCAAATCCATTCGAAGGAATTGGCGGATGGGGCACCGGCTTTGTAGACCTTGAAGGCGACGGCGACCTGGACCTGGTGACTGGGAATTCGGACGGCACGCTTGCTGCCTTCGGGAACATTTCGCCGATCGGCGTTCTCAACAACTCCATTACGGTCACGATCACACAAGAACTGGACACATTCACAGGCACGAGCGGCAACGACATGCTGATCGGTACCCGCGAGGCCGATATGCTGATTGGTCTTGAAGGCAACGACCGCCTTATCGGGCGCGGCGGCGCCGACACGCTGCTCGGCGGCGCTGGCAACGATCTGATCCGCGGCGGTGCGGGTGCAGACAACATGGAGGGCGGTGATGGCATCGACTTCCTCGACTATCGCGGATCCGGGGCCGGGGTGACGGTGAACCTTGCGACCGGGATCGGTTCGGGCGGCGATGCCCAGGGCGATGCGTTCTCGGGGTTTGAACGGGTTATCGGCTCGAATTACGCCGACAGCATCACCGGCAGCGCTGGCAACGATCTGATACGCGGCGGTGCGGGCGCAGACATCTTCGTCTTTGCCGACGGGTTTGGAGTCGACCGGATCGCCGATTTCCAGACGGGTCAGGCAGGCGAGGTGATCGACTTACGCGGTGTGGCAGCCTTCAACAACTTCGCAGATGTGACTGCGGCACTCAGCACGAATGTCGCAGGCAATGCGGTGATTACCGACGGCATCGATCAGATCATCTTGCTCAACGTGACTGTGGCGCAACTGTCGGCCGACGACTTCATCTTTATTTGAGGCGTTGGATCGAGCAGATAGCAGTGCTCGCGGTCCTGTCGCGGGCTGTGTCAGCTAAACTGATGCGCCAGAGCGTTGCCGCATTGCCGCAGATGTGCCCACCAACTGAAGAGGTCCACCAACCAGGGTAGATTTGCCCCGTTGAGGATCACCTTGTCTTTGGTCCGGGCTTGCAGAGAACGTCCAGAGTCCGCCCCTTGTTGCCATAAGTGCTTTATGCAGCATCGGTTAATTTGGGCTCTGAGCCGACTTGCGGCGCTGCAGAACAACACCCTGTTCGGGGGCATCTGGGTGTCGGCTTCTGACATCCTGGCGCTGTTGGCTCGCACTCGCAGCAAATTCACACTTTCCGCCCAAAGCTACTGCTTGGTATCGTCGAACCTACTGTTGATGGTGCGTAAGACCAGCCGCTGCGCTCCCTGACTGGCCATCAAGTGCGCCACGCATGCTGCCCACAGAGGAAATCTAGGGCCACAATCACTCCCGGTTCGTATGACCCCACCACATCACCTTGCCGATAATGTTGAGGGCGGCGATCTTGCTGCCGGTCAGGACTTCCGGGCCGTAAGCGGGGTTGTCGGACATCAGCATGATCAGGCCGGGTTCTGGCCGCTCGATCCTTTTGACGCGGGCCTGGCCGTCTTGCAGCAGGGCGTAGATCGGCGAGGGACGGCGGTCGGTTGTGGCCCGGCCGCGCACCGGGGCATCGGTCTTGGACCTGTCTATCAGCATCAGGTCGCCATCGTGGATGCAGGGGTTCATGCTGTCACCTTGCGCCCGGGCCAAGACGGCATTTGAGGCCGACACGCCGATACGGGTCAGCCAGTCACGGCGAAAAGCCAGATGCCCGATGATGCTTTCACTATCATTGTCGGCCCCCATGCCTGCAGCAAGCGCCGCCTCATGCAAGGGGATGCTGGCAAAGTCCGCGCCGTCGAGGGCTATAGATGCCGTTGTATCCGTCGCCGAGGGCGCCGCAGGGAAAATCAGACCCTTTATCCAGGCATTGACCCGATCCTGACCATAACGCGGCAAGGAGCGGTCGCGGCGCCCTGTCAGGACGTAAAGTAAGTCCACATCAGCCTCGGCGATCGATACCAAGTATTTCGCATCAGGCGCCCTTTTGTCTGCCTCATAATTAATCTGAGCATTCTTTTGGATACCAGCGATCGCGCCAAAGGCCGCTTGATTCAGCCCAAGGCGCTCACGCTCCTCCCTCAATCGTTGACCAATGGTATTCAAAAGCGTGCTTTCTGATTGACAGTATCCATTTGAGTGCCTAATCTCGCATTATAGACCCCATACAAGGGTTGCGAGGGAACATGACACCGAAAGAATTTGATTTCCAGCCCGGTGCGATCCTGCACGATGCGATCGTCGGCACGTTTCGCGCGCATGGCGGCAGTTTCGAGCGGTGGTGCCAAGAGAACGGTATCACTCCGTCCACCGCCCGAAACGCGACATTCGGGCAGTCGCGCGGCCCAAAAGGGCGCGCCTTGCTGGGCCGCATCATTGACGATGCAGGACGTGATTTTGTCAGGCGGGCCTATGCCGCCCGGATCGAAGCCTATGCTTCCGCCGTCAAGCGGGGGGCAGCATGATGCGCCTATTTCCCCGCCGCCCTGCCCCGGTCAAATCGACTTTGCCACAGGGACGGGTGTTGCACATAGTTTCGCAGCGGTCGGTTGGCCCCTGCCGTGGCGAGGGTCACCCTGACCGCACCGGGCATCCGGTCGGTCAGGGTGTGCCGCACCGCTCTGAACCCAGCCTTTGCAAGCCGCGTCGCAGTTTGATCAGGCGACTGGATGATCTGAACGACCGGATTGAAGGCAGCTGGGTGGGTGATCTGATCGGAGTGGTTTCGATCTTTGCGACGCTCTTTCTGGGGCTTTGGCTTGGGGAGATGATGCGGTGATGCATCCGATGAGACAGCCGTCCCCGACCGAGCGCCTTGAACGCGTCCACCAGCTCCTGCGAGCGTGCCGCGACGAGGGCCACGCCATGCGCAAAGGGGCCACCGACCCGATCCGCGACGCCGCGACTGACGCCTATGTCACCGCCGTCGACAAGCTGGTCGAAGAAATGGCGGCGCTGGATGACATCGGCGCGCTGGATGAGCTGACCCGGTTCGCGCAGGTCACCTGGGGGGCCCGGGCATGAGGACCCCCCGACCGACCGGGCCGCGTGTGGAGAGGCTGCACAACGGCGGGTTCCAGGTGCTGGGCCTGCCAGACCTGTCGCCGGTGTTTTCCACCCGCGCCAAGGGCGAACAATGGTTGCGCGATCACCTGCAAAAGCTGCCCGCCACGCGCCAACCGCGTGACCGCGCCTGCCTGTGCTGCGGCACCGACTTCCGCAGCGATGGCGCGCACAACCGGATGTGCAGCAGCTGCCGCCTGCGCGGACAGGACATCCCGGCAGCGGTCGGGCTGGCCACAGCGTCTTCCAAACTTCGTCGCGCCGCCAGGGTGTGACGCAGACCATCACGAGGGGCCAATCCGTGAAACAACCAACCTTGATGCAGCAAAACCGGGTGAAAGTGGCGGATATCGTCACCCGCGACCGGCTGCGCCCGGTATCGCAGGCGGGCGTCGACAGCCTGATCGCGTCCGTCAAAGAGACCGGCGTGATGAAGGACGCCATCCACATCCGCAAGAAGAAGGATGGCGCGCTGTATCTGATCGCGGGCGCCCACCGGCTGGAAATGGCGCGCCGTCTGGGTTGGGACGAGATCGAGGCCAAGGTCTGGACGGACGTGACCGACGACTGGGCACTGATGATGGAGATTGATGACAATCTGGCAGGTGCCGAGATGAACGCGCTGGATACGGCAGTGTTTCTGGCGACCCGAAAGGCAGTCTATGAGCGGCTGCACCCGGAGAAAAGGCGCGGAGTGGCGGGCGGACTGGCGCGGCAGGGCTTAGCAAGTGACATCGTGTCATTTGCTGAATCGAGCGCCGAGAAGTTCAGCATCTCAAAGCGCCAGATAGCGAGGATCGTCGCTGCAGGTGTCAGGCTTGGTCCGAGTGAGGTTGCTCAGCTGCGCGCCGCCCCGCGACCCGTCACGCAAAAAGACCTGGAAGACATTAGCAGGATCGGCGATCCTGACGAGCGCAGTGCCATTGTGCTGCGGATGACGACGGGCAAAGGCAAGTCGGCCGCTGACGCGCGGCGCAGCCTGCGAGTCGAAACCGAGGGTGAAGCCCCCGTTAAAGACCCTATTGATGTGGAGTTTCTGGCCCTGCTGTCGGCTTTTGACCGGGCGCGCAAGACGGCGCGGCGGCGGTTTGTCGAAGACCGGCTTGCGGAGTTGCAGGCGCTGATCGCGGACGTCGCGGGCGGCGGGGATGGCACCGAATGACCAACACCGCGCCCGATCAGGAATGGTGGACCACCGACGCGCTGGCCGCCAGCGGCTTGCCGGACGTGCCCGCAACCCGTCAGGGCGTGGATGCGCTGGCGGCGCGGCTGGACTGGCGCGCGCATCCGACCCGGGCGCGTCGGCGTCAGGGCCGGGGCGGCGGCTGGGAATACCACTGGAAATTGCTGCCGCCGCGCGCCCAGAGAAAGCTGATCACGGCATCGATCGCCCCGGCCGCGCGCCCCGAGCGTGATGTGATCTGGGCGTGGTTCGAGACCCTGCCCGTAAGTGCCAAGACCCGGGCTTATGATCGGCTGAAGCTGGTGCAGCAGGTCGAGGCGCTGGACCGCGTCTTTGGCCGCGATCAGGCTGTGCGTGAAGTTGCACGGATTTCCGGGCAAGGCGCGCGCACGATCTGGGGCTGGCTGAAGCAGATCGACGGCCTGCGCGCCGACGACCGGCTGGCGTATCTGGCACCCAGACACCGGGCCGCAACCGCTATCGGGGCCAAAGTCGGGCGGGCCTTGGACTGCGATCCCCGGTTCTTCGACATGATCAAAAGCGACTTCCTGCGGCTTGCGGGGCCATCGTTCTCGACCTGCTACCGCCGAGCGGTGCGGATCGCCAAGGCGGAAGACATTGCCATGTTGCCCGAACGGACCATGCGCAGGCGGCTGGATGCAGCGGTCAGCGAGGTCACGCAGATCCTGTGCCGCAAGGGCATCGACGCGGTGAAACGGCTTTATCCCACCCAGGTGCGCGACAAATCGGCCCTGCATGCGCTGGAGGCGGTCAACGCCGATTACCACAAGTTCGACGTCTTCGTGCGCTGGCCGGTCGAGCGCGGCCAGACCGAGCCGCAATACGTCGGGCGTCCGCAGATGGTGGCGTTCCAGGATATCCATTCGGGCCGGATCCTTGCCTGGCGGATCGATCAGACCGCCAACAGCACCACCGTGCTGCTGGCCGCCGGGGACATGATCGAGGACTGGGGCATCCCGCACCATGTGTTGCTGGACAATGGCCGCGAGTTCGCCGCCAAATCCGTGACCGGCGGTGCCAAAACCCGGTACCGGTTCAAGGTCCGCGAAGATGACGTGCCGGGGCTGTTCACCGCCCTTGGCTGCGAAATCCACTGGGCCACGCCCTACAGCGGGCAATCCAAGCCAATCGAGCGGGCGTTCCGCGACATGTGCGACAACGTCGCCAAGGATCCGCGCTTTGCCGGGGCTTGGACCGGCAACCGTCCGGACGCCAAGCCCGAGGACCACGGCAGCCGCGCGATCGATCTGGAAGAGTTCGTTCGTGTGGTGGGCGAGGGGATCGAGGAACACAACACCCGGGTCGGGCGCCGCTCCGAGGTGGCCTTTGGCCGCTCATTCGCCGAGGTGTTCGACGAAAGCTATGCCCGCGCGCCGATCCGCAAGGCCACCGAGGCACAGCGGCGCCTGTGGCTTCTGGGGGCCGAGGGCCTGCGCGCGCACAGCCGAACCGGCGAGATCGCGTTCCAGGGCAACCGCTATTGGGCCGACTGGATGAACGATATTCCGGGGGATCGCGTGGTGGTGCGGTTCGATCCGGCGGATCTGTGGTCAGGGCTGCATGTCTATAGTCAGGACAACGCCTATCTGGGCCATGCGCCGACGCTGGACCGGGCCGGGTTCTTCGACATGGAAGAGGCGCGGGTGCTGGCGCGTGCCCGGCGCGCTTGGCTGAAGGCCGAAAAAGAGGCCGCCCGCGCCCATCGTCGCTATACCGCCGCCGATCTGGGCCGGATGCTGGACGATGTCAGCCCGACCGAACCGGCCGCGCCCGAGGCCAAGGTGGTGCGTGCGACCTTTGGCAAGGCCGGACTGCCGCCGCCTGCGCCGCCTGCCCCGGCGACCCCGGATCTCGACAGCGCACATGCTGCCCTGGTCGCCGAATTCGAGGCCCGCCGCGCCGCGCGCGATGCCAAGGCCACCCCGGTGGCAGAAACATCCCGCGAACTGTTCCGCCGCGCGCTGGACCTTGAACAGGCCATCGCGCGCGGTGCGCCGGTCACCCGTGATCAGCGCCGCTGGCTGGCGGGCTATCAGACCCATTCTGACTACCGCGCCGAGCGCCGCCTTTGGGACGCGCACGGCGATGCGATCTTCGGGTGACGCACCCCGGCGCCCCCGCGCCGCAACTGAAGCCCCGGCGGCCCGACGCCGCAACAGAAAGAAAGAGGAGAGCATGACACAGACGCTTTTTGGCAACGTGGCCCCGCTGAAGAATGTGGCCGCCTTGCTGGCCCTGATCGACCGCGTGGAAAACCGGGTGCCGGGGCTGCCGGGTATGGCGACGTTTTACGGCCCGTCCGGACGCGGCAAATCCACCGCCGCGACCTATGCCAGCAACCAGTCCGGCGTGTGCCATATCGAGGTGCAGCCGCTGTGGCGCGCCAAGCAGATGCTGGCCGGGATCGCCGCCGAAATGGGCGTCGCCAAGCCTGCCCGCACGGCGGCGGCGCTGTTTGAACAGGCGGCGGAAAGCATGCAGCGCAATCAGCGCCCGCTGCTGATCGACGAGGCCGACCGGCTGATGCGCGATGACATGATCGAGGTGGTGCGTGGGCTGCACGAGGCCACCGGCGCGCCGGTGATCTTGATCGGCGAGGAAGAACTGCCGGTCAAGCTGATGCGCTGGGAACGGGTGCATGGCCGCATGCTGGACTGGGTGGGGGTGCAGCCTGCCGACCTGACCGATGTGGCCCAGCTCGCGACGATCTATGCGCCGACGATCGAGATCACCGAGGATCTGCGCCTATCGCTGCTGATCAGCTCGCGGCGTTCGCACCGCTATGTGTCGAACAATCTGGCCCGGCTGGCCGAGTTCGCGCTGGCGAGGGGGCTTTCGCGGGTGACCGTCAATGACTGGCGCGGCCAGAGCTTCTTCAGCGGCGAACCCCCGGCCCCGCGCCGGGAAGAGGTGATCGACCTGTCGCGCCAGCGTCAGGCGGCCCGCGCGGCAAGGAGGGCGTAAGATGGCAATGGGGGCATTGCAGTCGACCACCTCGACCCGGATCGCAGCCATCGAGGCCCGCGCCTGGGCGCTGGCCCAGCGGATCGGCATCTTTGGCTACGCCGAGATCGCGGCCGAGTTGAGCATCAGCATGGAGGCCGCCACAAAGATCGTGCGCGGTTGGGAATCCGAGGGCCGGATCAGCATCAAGAGCGGCGGCAACGCCTCGGGCCGCAAGCGGTTTGCGGTGGCGGCCGACCATCGCCCGCCCCAAGGCCGCGTGGGGGCGGTCGCGCAGCAGCTGTGGCAATCGATGCGCGGGCTCAAGCAGTTCTCGCCGGTCGATCTTGCGGCGCATTGCCGGGCGGATCTGGGCGTCACCCCGGCCGAGGCCAGCGAATATTGCCAGGCCCTGCTGCGGGCGGGCTATCTGCGGGTGGCACGGCTGGCCGCGCCGCCTGCCCGCCCGGCGATCTATGCGCTGATCCGGAACACCGGCCCCCGGGCACCCCGCGAACGCAGGGTCCGG
>JAUSPL010000565.1 GCA_030656535.1 Gemmobacter sp. | reverse complement strand
TGATAGGTCTTCTGATCTTCATGGCCTTGGTAAACGCCTGAGCATCTTGAGCAGCATGTTCCGCCTTGCCCTTGGTCTGGTTGCCGCCTTGTTTCTGGCGGCATGTGCAGGAGAGCCCGTTTGGGCCCCCGATGATGCGGTTGCCGCAGCCCGGTATTCAAGTTCCGGCCAGCCCGAGATTTCGTTGCTGACGTCGTTGTCCGACAGATCCAGCGAAGGCGCCCATACCGCCCTGCTGATCAACGGGTCGCAGCGCATCTTGTTCGATCCTGCCGGAAACTGGGACCATTCGCGCGCGCCTGAGCGCAATGACGTGCGCTTTGGGATGTCCCCGGATGTTGTTGCGCATTACCTCGGGTTTCAGGCATCGACCAACTATCATGCGGTCCTGATCAATGTCCCCGTGTCCGCTGAGGTAGCCGAGCGTGCGATTGCCTTGGCGATGCAGAATGGCGCAGTGGGTCCGGCGCTTTGCGCGTCGGCGACATCCGCGATCCTGAGACAGCTGCCGGGGTTCGAAAGCATCAGCAGTAGCGCTTTTCCCAAGACCCTGATGAAAAGCTTTGCGCAACTGCCGGGTGCCAGGGCTGAAGTGTATTATGGTGCCCCGGGCGAACACGGTCGTCCGACTGTTGATTCCGGTTTGTTGCCGCCTTCAGGTGCGACGTATGTCGGTGGCTCGCCAAGCGGAAGCTGATCGGCCTTAGCCAAGCAGGTATTGCGTCGCGTACAGCGCCGCTGCACCGGCAAAAATCGCAGCAACCACATTGCGTGCAGCAAGGCCTACTGCCAATGCTGTGGCGGCTGCGATCAGCCGCGCCGCGTCGGGTTGTCCGCCGGTTGCGGCGGGCCACAGCACCAGCGGCGCGACCAGCCCCGGGATGACGGCGACCGCCGTATACCGCAGCAAGCGCAGCGTCATCGGCGACATTTGCCGGGCCCCGATCATTCCCAGAAACGAAAACCGGATCAGGAATGTCCCGACCCCAAGCGCAACAATGATGAACCAGATTTCGGTGGTCGAATAGGTCACAGGCGCGGTCCTTTGCGAGATTCCATCCAGGTTTCAACGCTGGCTCCGGCGATCATGGCAACGATTGATGCAACCAGCAGTCCGGTTGAGTAGGGCATCCACCACAGCGCCAGGGCGATCGTGACAGACACCAGGGCGCTTACGACATGGGCTGGCGTCCGAAGCATGGGCGACAGGATGGCGATAAAGGTGATCGGTACCGCGAAATCCAACGCGAACTCTGGCGGGATCGCGGTGCCCATCGTGGCGCCGACCCAAGTGGCAAGATACCACAACGGGCACACCGTCATCATGACACCCATGAAATAGGCAATCCGTTCCGACAGGGTCAGGTGGGGTCGGTTCTCATACTCCAGTATCGATGCGGCATAAGTCTGATCTACCAGAAAATAGGACAGCGCAGCACGCATGCTGACAGATGCCTGCCCAAGCCAGGGGGTCAGAGCGGCCGAGTACATTACCATCCGCATGTTCACGGCAAGGGATGTGACCACAACAATTAGGGCAGGGGCATTGTCGGCCATCAGTTGCAACGCGGCGAACTGAGACGCCCCGGCGATGACAAGAACGGAAAACGCCATGGTCTCGGTCAGCGTCAGCCCCTGTTCGGTGGACAGGACCCCAAACAGCATGGCGAATGGGCCGATGATGATAAGAAATGGCGCACCGGCGCGAAATCCGCGCCAGAAAGAGGTCTGTTGCGGGCTGGAAGGCGACATGTTGACCTCGACTGTCAGTCCCGGGCTGGACCTTGATTGTCGGAGTAGGCAATCCTGTACGCAGATGCAATGGACAGGCAAAACAGAATGCGCACGCCCCTGACCCCCCGACACACGGGTATGGCCGACGCTGTCGAGTTCAGCCTGCAAATGGGCGTGCCCGACGCCGGGCAGCCCGAGGCCGTCCGGCTTTACTGGCAGGCATTCCGGTCAAAGCTCGGGCGCGTGCTGGGCCCTGATGCGCTGGCAATCGATTTGCTGGGCGGTGCGGTACAGGCCAATCACGCGGTGGTGGCATTGAACCGTTCGGGCGATCTGGTTGCGATGGCAGGGTTTCGCAGTGCCGAGGGCGGATTCATGCCGCTGGCACCGCGCAATCTGACGCGGGTCTACGGGCGGCTAGGCGGACTATGGCGGTCTGCACTGCTGCGACAGCTTGGGGATGATCTGGGCGACGATCAGTTCGTGATCGAGGGGGTTGTGGTCCACCCGGACTGGCGCGGCAGGGGGCTTGGCTCTGCAATGATCGCCGAATTGGCGGCGCATGCGCGGGCGTCAGGGTATGACTGCGTTCGGCTTGAGGTCAGCGACGACAACCGTCGCGCCAAGGCATTGTATCAGCGCTTGGGGTTTCAAACTGTGCGGCATCAGAGATTGCGGTTCCTGTCGCCGGTTTTTGGCATGTCCGGATCGACAATCATGACGCGGTTTGTCTGAGCCACCTCTGGCGGACGTTGCGCCACTGTCTGCAGCAATAGTCACGCAACCAGAATGAAGTGTGCGGGGGAAGTCGCCTTCCCCCGCGTCAGACAGAAACCACAGGTGTGGTGCCCGTCAGTTCAGGCGCATTGGCCCAATCACATCGGCGGCAGGATAACCGCGTCAATGACATGGATGACGCCGTTGCTGGCTGCCACATCGGCAGCCGAGATCACGGCGCCGTCGACCTTGGCGCCGCCATCCAGGGTGATGGTCACTTCGGCGCCGTTTACGGTCGCGGCCTTCAGTCCTTCGGACAGATCCGTCGACATCACTTTGCCGGGGATGACGTGGTAGGTCAGGACTGCGGTCAGCTTGTCCTTGTTTTCCGGCTTCAGCAGGTCTTCGACGGTCCCGGCAGGTAGGGCGGCAAAGGCGGCGTCAGTGGGTGCGAACACGGTGAAGGGGCCTTCGCCCTTCAGGGTGTCCACCAGTCCGGCGGCCTGCACGGCGGCAACAAGTGTGGTAAAGGAACCGGCGGCGATTGCGGTGTCGACGATGTCCTT
>JAUSPL010000559.1 GCA_030656535.1 Gemmobacter sp. | reverse complement strand
CGCTTCATGGTGGACAGCATCTCGCCGCGCAGATCCTGCGCTGCGTCGATCGGGTTGACCGGAAAGTACCCGCCCTTGACACCGGCGCGATGGCCCATGTTGCCGGTTTCGTATTCGGTATCGGTGTTCCATGCCGCGTCCACGGCATCGATTTCGAACGAAACCTTGTTCATCTTGACGCTGTAGCGCACGTCATCAAAGATGAAGAACTCTGCTTCCGGGCCAAAGTACGACGTGTCGCCGATGCCACTGGATTTCAGATAGGCTTCGGCCTTGATGGCCGTTCCGCGCGGATCGCGGCTGTAGGGTTCGCCCGTGTCGGGTTCGACGACGTTGCAATGGATGCACAACGTCTTTTCGGCATAGAACGGGTCGATATAGGCTGTTTCCGTGTCAGGCATCAATTTCATGTCGGACTGGTCAATCGATTTCCAGCCGGCGATCGACGATCCGTCGAACATTAAGCCTTCCTCAAGAAAGTCCTCGTCTACCAGATCGGCACAGATCGTTACATGCTGCAGCTTGCCACGCGGATCGGTGAACCGGACGTCGACGTAGTCGATATCCTCGTCCTTGATGGTCTTCAGAACCTTTGCGATGCTCATCTTTCTTCCCTTGATCGATGGAGAAACCTTGAAACTCAGACCGCGTCCTCGCCGGTTTCCCCGGTACGGATGCGGATGACCTGTTCAACAGACGACACAAAGATCTTGCCGTCGCCGATCTTGTCGGTCCGGGCGGCAGCGATGATCGCTTCTACGGCGGCGTCCACCATGTCGTCGTTCAGCACCACTTCGATCTTTACCTTGGGCAGGAAGTCCACGACATATTCTGCGCCGCGATACAGTTCGGTATGGCCTTTCTGGCGCCCGAACCCCTTGACTTCGATCACGCTCAGACCCTGGATCCCCACCTCCTGAAGCGCTTCCTTCACCTCGTCGAGCTTGAAGGGCTTGATGATCGCCTCAATCTTCTTCATGCCGCCGACTCCCCTTTGGCCGTCCTCTGAAGCCTCAACACCACTTCTCGTGCGCGGGGACAATCGGTTAGGGTCGGGGGGCTTGGACCATCGGTGCAAAAATAGGGATGGTGATTAATTTTTGTGCATTGAGTTCGCGATATAGGCGTTATGAAAACTCTGGGGGCGCGAAAGTGACCGAACTTCTGACAACTGCCCAAATGCGCGCCGTAGAGGCCACCGAAATCGCCGCGGGGAATGTGACAGGCCTGGCGCTGATGGAGTCCGCGGGGGCGGCGGTGGTCGCCGCTGTGCTGGAGGAATGGCCGGACATTGGCAAGACCCCGCGCGCGCTGGTCCTGTGCGGGCCGGGCAACAATGGCGGCGATGGCTATGTGGTGGCGCGGCTGCTGGCTGCACGGGGATGGGCCGTGACTGTCGCGGCACTGGGCGACTCTGACCGGCTGCCTTCGGACGCTGCGGTGATGCGGGGGCGCTGGACCGGGCCGGTGGCGGTGCTGGATGACGGGGTGCTGGCGGGGCCTGCGCCCGATCTGATGGTGGATGCGGTGTTCGGTATTGGCGTCACACGCCCGATCCCTGCGGCCGTCGCCCGTGTGCTGAACGCGACCTTGTCAGAGTTTGCGCAGGTCATGCCGGATCAGAGCTTGCGCAAGGTTGCCGTCGATTGCCCCTCGGGGCTGGATCTGGACACCGGACTGCCGGTGCTGGATCTGCCGCGCGGCGACCCGCAGGATGGTGCAAGGGCGGTCCGGGCTGATCTGACCGTGACCTTTCACCGCGCGAAATGCGGGCATTATCTGGCGCAGGGGCCAGCCCTGTGCGGCAAGCTGCGGGTGGTGCCCATCGGGCTGCGGGACCGAGAGCGCAGCTTCATGCACGCCATTGCCGATCGGGTGTGGCTGGTTGAGCCCAGGATGCACGGGGCCGACCTTTGCCCCCGGATCTGGGCTGCCGATCTGCGCAAGGACGGCGGGCACAAATACGACCATGGACATGTGCTGGTGATGGCAGGCGGTGTCGGGCGCGGGGGCGCCGCGCGGATGGCGGCAAGGGCGGCGCTGCGGGTGGGGGCAGGGCTGGTGACGGTGGCGCCGCCGCCGGCCGCCCTGATCGAAAACGCGGCCCGGCTGGATGCCATCATGCTGCGGGCGTGCAAGGACGCTGATGCCCTGACGCAGATGCTGTCGGATGAACGGATCAATGCTTTGGTGCTTGGGCCGGGGTTGGGGGGCGGCGCGCGGACCCGCGATCTGGTTGCGGCGGCCTTGGGGGCAAGACGGGCAACCGTGCTGGACGCCGACGCCCTGACCAGTTTCACCGATGACCCCGCGCAGCTGTTTGCGGCCTTGCACGACCGCGTGGTGCTGACCCCGCATGAGGGCGAATTTGCCGGACTGTTTCCCGACCTGGGATTTCGTCTGCGCAAGCAGTCCAAGATCGACGCCGTGCGCCAAGCCGCCGCCCGGTCTGGCGCAGTGGTGTTGCTCAAGGGCGAGGACACCGTGATCGCAGCCCCGGACGGCACCTGCGCGCTGCACAGCGCC
Organism: Gemmobacter sp.; assembly: GCA_030656535.1. Taxonomy (GTDB): domain Bacteria; phylum Pseudomonadota; class Alphaproteobacteria; order Rhodobacterales; family Rhodobacteraceae; genus JAUSPL01. The sequence goes on along the minus strand of JAUSPL010000559.1, from coordinate 5,290 downwards.
AGCTTTGACCGGGCTGCGCCGTGGCTTGCCACCGCAGGGGCGGGGGACGTCCTGGCGGGCATCATCGCGGGGATGCTGGCACGTCATGCCGATGCGCAAAGCCTGGTTTCGCTGGTCGCGCTGGCCGCATGGCTGCACCTTGAGGCCGCGCGCAGCTTTGGCCCCGGTCTGATCGCTGAAGACTTGCCAGAGGAAATTCCGGGACTGCTGTCCAGACTGGCGATGTGACGCAGACGTCAAACCACGCCTCAACGACTGCGCCCCGTTCGCGGTGGGCAGATCCGGGCGCCCGCTTCGGGGCGCCCGCTGTCAGGCGGATCAGCCGCGCAGGATGCTGGTGCCTGCGTATTCCGCAACGTCGCCCAGCATTTCCTCGATCCGGATCAGCTGATTGTATTTCGCCAGCCGGTCAGACCGCGCAAGGCTGCCGGTCTTGATCTGACCACAGTTGGTCGCGACGGCCAGATCGGCGATGGTGGAATCTTCAGTCTCGCCGGACCGGTGGGACATCACGGTGGTATAGCGGGCCCGGTCGGCCATTCGCACCGCATCCAGCGTTTCGGTCAGCGTGCCGATCTGGTTGACCTTGACCAGCATGCTGTTGGCGCAGCCGCGCTTGATGCCCTCGGCCAGACGGGTGGGGTTGGTCACGAACAGATCGTCACCGACCAGTTGCACCTTTGCGCCCAGACGGTCGGTCAGCATCTTCCAGCCGTCCCAGTCGTCCTCGGAACAGCCATCCTCGACCGACAGGATCGGGTAATCGGCGCAAAGGGCTGCCAGATAGTCGACGTTCTGCGCAGGCGTCAGGGTCTTGCCCTCGCCGTCCATCGCATAGGTGCCGTTCTTGAAGTACTCGGTCGCGGCACAATCCAGCGCAAGCATGATGTCGCGGCCCGGAACGTAGCCAGCCTTTTCAATGGATTTCAGGATGAAATCCAGGGCCTCGCGGGCCGAGCCGAGGTTGGGGGCAAATCCGCCCTCATCGCCGACATTGGTGTTGTGGCCTGCCTGTTTCAGTTCCTTTTTCAGAACATGGAACACCTCGGCGCCCATCCGCACAGCTTCGCGGATGTTGCCCGCCGACACGGGCATGATCATGAATTCCTGGATGTCGATCGGGTTGTCGGCGTGCTGGCCGCCGTTGATGATGTTCATCATGGGAACCGGCAGCAGCCGCGCGCCCGTGCCGCCGACATAGCGGAACAAGGGCTGGCCGGTATAGTCAGCCGCCGCCTTGGCGCAAGCCAGCGATACCCCCAGAATGGCATTGGCGCCCAGACGCGCCTTGTTGGGGGTGTCGTCCATCTCGATCATCATGCGGTCGATGCCGACCTGTTCGGTGACGTCAAACCCGACCAACGCCTCGGCGATTTCGCCGTTCACGGCGGCCACAGCGTCCAGAACGCCTTTGCCGGCGTAACGGGTCTTGTCGCCGTCGCGCCGCTCTACCGCCTCATGCGCGCCGGTTGATGCGCCCGATGGCACAGCGGCCCGGCCCATCTGGCCGTCTTCCAGAGTGACATCGACTTCGATGGTCGGGTTGCCCCGGCTGTCCAGAATTTCGCGGGCGTGAATGTCGATGATGGTGCTCATGGCGTGCATCCTGTGACTGGGGTCATAATTCGCGGTTCTCTTAGCGTTTAATGCGACGGGTGGAAAGGGCGCGCTCCCGGAAGAAGGTGTAAAGGCCCGACCCGACGATCAACGCAGACCCGATCAGCATCGGCGCATCGAGGCGTTCGCCAAACACCAGCCATCCCAGGATCAGCGCGAACACCAGACGCGAGTACCGAAATGGCGCGATGAAAGACACATCGCCCACGCGGCTGGCTGCGGTCATGGCCAGATAGGCTGTCACGCTCATGACCAGGATCGCGGCAACCTGGGCCCATTCGGCGGGTGCGGGTATGCGCGGGTCGCCCCCGAACAGCGCAAGAACGGCGGCGGCGGGCAGGGCAGACGCGAACCCCCAGAATGACAGCTGAATCGAACTGACCGCCCCCACGATGCGCCGGGTTGCAAGGTCGCGCACCGCAAGCCCGGCCACCCCCAGCACGGCAAACAACGCCGCTGGATCAAAGCCCGCGCCAAGGGGACGCACGATGATCAGCATGCCGACAAACCCGACGGCAATCGCGCTCCAGCGCCGCCAACCTACGGTTTCCCTCAAGAACAGCACTGCGCCCAGCGTCGCGACCAAAGGCAACCCCTGCAAGATGGCCGACGCGACCGACAGCGGTACCAACGTCAGCGCGGTGATGAACCCAAGCATGCCAATCGCCTCGCCCAGGTTGCGCAGCAAGACCGCTGGCGTGAACACCGCGCGCGGGGCCAGTCTCTGGCCCTTGGCCCGAACGGCGGCGGCAAACACCGCCATGCCGCCCAGCCCGATCATCAACAGGGTCTGCGAGGACGGCAGACTTGTCGACAACCGCTTGATCAGCATGTCTTCCAGCGCGAAACCTGCCATGGCAAGCACCATAAGCGCCGCGCCCTTCAGGCTTTCCCGCATTACTTGATCCGACGTGTCCAACCCTGTCTCCCCTTGCACATATCCACCAGATACCGTCCCACCACATTCGCCAGCTGACGGATGTCGTGTTGCGACGGCCCCCGCAGTCAACGCCCACAAAAAACCACAGCAGCCACCATCAAACGCCCGCGCGCAGAGACCCGCGCGGCCGCATCAGCACATTTGCCATGTCGAAATATCCCTGCCAGAGGCCCCGGCCTTGGCGAAATACCCTGCCAGAGGCCCCGGCACGAAAAAGGGGTGTCACCCCTTGGTCAGTTTGACCCCGTACAGTTCCAGCCGGTGTCCTTTCAGACGGTATCCCAGCCGCGCTGCAATGCGGTCTTGCAGCTCTTCGATTTCAGGATCGCAAAACTCGATCACCTCACCCGAGGCAAGATCGATCAGGTGGTCATGGTGGTCCCGCTCTGCGTCTTCATAGCGCGCGCGGCCATCGCCGAATTCCAGCCGGTCCAGCAAACCCGATTCCTCGAACAGCTTGACGGTGCGGTACACCGTGGCAATCGAGATTCTGGGGTCGATGGTCACCGCGCGTGAATACAGCTCTTCCACATCGGGATGGTCGCGCGACGTGCCGATCACGCGGGCGATGGTCCGCCGCTGGTCGGTCATTCTCAGGCCAAGCGCCTCGCAACGGGCGATAATGCTTTCGGTCATGGGTCGGCCTTTGGCAGATGCAACTGGTTCTGCCCTTAGCGCAGGGCGCGCCCTGGGGAAACCTGAAAACGGTCCGCGGCCAGATTGGATGCCTATTTGGCAGGCAACCGCCAACCCTTTGGAACGGGCTTGACCTTTTGCGGTCCCGCCCGCAGCTTTGCACCCGACCCTGCGGGCGGTCGGCGCGGCTGCGCCGGCCTTGACCCGCGACACCACCGGGTGCAAGCAGGACTACCCACGTTGCAGGAGAACCCGACATGACCGTACTTTCAGCCCGCGCCATTCTGGACAAGCTGGTCAGCTTTCCGTCGGTCAGCCGGGACACGAACCTGCCGCTGGTCGATTGGGTGCAGGGCTATCTGACCCGTCACGGGATCGACTGCGCCCGGGTGATGTCGCCGTGTGGGACCAAGGCGCATCTCTATGCCCATGTCGGGCCAAAGGTTACGGGCGGAACCGTGCTGTCGGGTCATTCCGACGTTGTGCCCGTGGACGGGCAGGCCTGGACCACCGACCCCTGGACCGTCGTGGAAAAGAACGGGCGGCTGTATGGCCGAGGCACCTGTGACATGAAGGGGTTTGACGCGCTGGCCATTGCCGCCCTGGTCAAGGCGAAATCGGCCCCCTTGCAGCGACCACTTCAGCTTGCGCTGTCTTATGACGAAGAGGTCGGCTGCATGGCTGTTGTCGATCTGGTCGAGGCGATGCTGGGCAGTCTGCCAAAGGCTGCTGCGGTGATCGTGGGCGAACCCTCGATGATGAAGGTCGTGTCGGGGCACAAAGGTGGTGTCGGGTTTCAGGTCCATGTGCGCGGGCACGAAGTCCATTCCTCGATGTTGCCATATGGCGTCAGCGCCATCATGGAAGGCGCGCGGTTCATCAATTGGGCCAATGACCGCAACGCCGAGAATGCGGTGCACACCCCCGGCCCGCTGGCTGCGGATTTCGTGCCGCCATGGACCACGCTGCATGTGGGAACGATTTCCGGCGGCACCGCCCACAATATTACCGCCAAGGACTGCAATTATGTGCTGGAAATGCGCGTGGTGCCCGGCGAAGACCCCGAGGACTGGGCCGCCAAGGTCGAGGCCGAGGCCGCGCGCCTGTCCGCACGGATGCAACGGATCCAGCCGGGAACCGGGATCAACCTGACGCGATTTTTCCGCGTGCCGCCGCTGACCCCTGAAACGGACGGTGCTGCGGAAATGCTTGCCCGTCGTTTGACGGGCGACAATGCCGCCCACGTGGTCAGCTATGGTACCGAAGGCGGGCAATTCCAGGTCCGTGGGTACTCTACGGTGATCTGCGGTCCGGGCGACATCGCGCAGGCGCATCAGCCCGATGAGTATCTGGAGATCGCACAGTTCGAGGCCGGTCAGACCTTCATGGATGGCATTATCGCGGACCTGTGCGCGCAAAGCCCGGCAAGCGTGACCACGGATAAGCCCGCCCCGGATGCCGCGCCCCCCGCTGAAACGTCCAAGTCCGCGCCTGACGCAGGTCGCGCCCGGCCCGAGTGACCTTGCGGCGCACGCGATCCGGCACTCCTGTTGCGGCAACCGGCATGGTACCGCCGCCCGGTCCTTGCGGTGTTGGTCCGCAGGGTTGCGGTTGCGGCATTGCCGCGCGCATGGGGCACGGGCTTCTGCCGGCCCGCCCACCTTGCGGGCGCTGGACCCTTGCAGGGGCCCGTGCATTGGGTCAACATCCGGGCCAAGGGACGGCGCGCCATTAAGCCGCCCGCAAATTGCGACGGGACCGCCATGCCGATCAAGAACCGCCTTGCCGAACTTGCGCCTGAAATCACCGCCTGGCGCCACGATTTTCACGAAAACCCCGAACTGATGTTCGACGTCCATCGGACCGCCGCGATTGTCGCCGACAAGCTGCGCGCCTTTGGCTGTGACGAGGTCGTGACCGGGATCGGGCGCACCGGGGTTGTCGGGGTGATCCGGGGGCAGGCCACAGGGTCGGGCCGCACGATCGGGCTGCGTGCGGATATGGACGCGCTGCCGATCACCGAACAGACGGGGGTCGCGCATGCCTCGAAAACCCCGGGCAAGATGCATGCCTGCGGCCATGACGGCCACACCGCCA
>JAUSPL010000555.1 GCA_030656535.1 Gemmobacter sp. | reverse complement strand
GCGCGGATTGGTGCGTGTGGCGGGGTCTTCCTCGGCCCCGGGCGGCACCGACGTCCCGGCGCCCGCGGAATCCTTGCGCCACCACGAACTTTTCCGAGCTGTCCGCGCGGCTCGCGCCGGGCTTCACGTTCGCGACCTTGTCAAAGTTGCGCTTGAGCGTGCGCTGAAGTTCGTTTTCAGCCCCGCCAGCCAGAACCTTGGCAACAAAGGTCCCGCCGATTTCCAGCACGTCAAAGGCAAACTCCGCCGCAGCCTCGCACAAGGCGATGATGCGCAAATGGTCGGTCCCCTTGTGCCCGGACGCCGAGGCTGCCATGTCCGACATCACGACGTCAGCCTTGCCGCCCAACCATTCCTTGACCTGCGCATCGGCCTCTTCGGCCAGAAAATCCAGCACATGGATTTCTGCCCCGGGGATCGGGTCGACCTCTTGCAGGTCCACACCCAGCACCGTGCCCACGGGCTTGTTCTTGCGTTCGCCAAGGGCATTGACCCGGGCCACCGCCATCTGGCACCACCCCCCGGGCGCGCAGCCAAGATCCACAACCCGTGCGCCGGGCTTCAGGAACTCGTACTTGTCGTCCAGTTCGGAAATCTTGTAGGCCGCGCGACCGCGATAGCCCTCTTTCTTGGCTCGGATCACATACGGATCGTTCAGTTGGCGCTCCAGCCACAGCGTCGATGACAGCTTGCGTCCCTTGGCGGTTTTCACCCGTACCCGCAGATCGCGCTGGCCGCGGCCAGATATTTTTTTCTCGGACGTCATGGGTAAGGTCCGTCCCCAAGAACGCCATCGGCGCTAATTTGTGCATAAAGAAGCCCCTCGCGCAGGCCACGGTCGGCCACTGACAGCCGGTCGGTCGGCCATATCCGCATAAGCGCCTGAAGTATAGCCGCCCCCGACATGATCAGCGTATGACGGTCTCGCCCGATACGCGGATCGGTGCGGCGACCTTCGGGCCCCAGCACCAGATAGTCACGGATCACGGAGTCGATCTGGTCAGAGGTCATGCGCAACCCGTCCACCTTGGCGCGATCATAGCGGCGCAGGCCAAGAAAGCTGGCGGCCACGGTCGTCACTGTGCCCGAGGTGCCGATGATCTGGAAGCCTTCGCGTTTCTGTTGGGTCGAATACGGCGAGAAATTCGCAAGCTGCTCTTCAAAGAACCAGCTCATCAACGCAAATCGCGCGGAATCGTTTTCCACATCCCCGAATTGCTCGCGCAAGGTGGCAACACCCAGCGGCACCGAAATCCAGTCCACCACCCGCGCCTGCGGCCCGTCGCCCGGTTGAATGAACCCGGTGTGAAACTGCATCAGGGCGCGGGATCTGTCCTCACCCGGCAACGCGGACAGGTCGATCCAGACCAGTTCGGTCGAGCCCCCGCCGATATCGACCACCAGCAACTGCTCGGTCTTGGGTTCAACCAGCGGTGCACAGGCCACAACCGCCAGACGCGCCTCTTCTTCGGTCGATATGATATCAAGGCTCAGCCCGGTTTCGCGTCGGACAGACCGGATGAAATCGCGCGCATTGACCGCGCGACGGCACGCCTCGGTCGCAACCAGACGCATCCGGGTGACCCCGTTGGATTCCAGCTTTTTTTGACAGATCCGCAGCGCCTGAACAGTGCGCCCCATCGACCCGCGCGACAACCGACCCGAACTTTCCAGCCCGGTCCCCAATTGCACCGTCTTGGAGAAGCTGTCCACGACGTCAAACTGACTGCCCCGCGGACGGGCAATCAGCATACGGCAACTGTTCGTGCCAAGATCCAGAGCGGCATAAAGCTGCTCTGACGAAACTACTCGGGTGCCGGACGATTCGACCGGCCGGGCCGTGCCCAAGGGCAAAGCCTCTGCTTTCGGGAACGCGTCCGCACCCTGGGGACGCTGGGGCGCCATTAATCGCCCTCCGATATGTTGTTACGTACAAAGTAGTCCCCCTGTTGCGAACGCGCAAGGACCCTGACCCGCTACGACGCATATCTGATACCGTCTGCCTATCTTTCAGCCAACGCTGACTGGCGCTGCCACCACCATCGGCTAAACGGGCCTTGGTCGCCATTCGCCTGCGGTATGTCGAAATCCGCCATCGGATATGGTGAATTGCCGCCTAGAAGCGGTGTTGAACCACGGAGAGTCGTATGCCCGAAGTCACCATCGTCTGCTGGCGGGACATCCCCGCGCAAGTCATCGTCGGCAAGGGCCGACGCGGATCAAAGGCTGTGCTGCCCGAACGGTTCGAACAGGCGATTGACCGCTGCGCGATGAAGACCGGCGCCCGCGACTCTGACGCCTATCTTGCTGAATGGCGCAAGGCCCCCAGCTACACCGTCGAGGGCGACCCGGACGCCATCGCCCTTGCCGAGGCTGCGCGCATCGATACCGAATTTGACACGGCGCGCATCAAGGCGCTGATCGACAACAACGGCTGGGCCTGAGCGCCTTGTCAGCATGGGAGGCCGTCATGGCGCTGTTCAACTTTCGCCGTGAGGCGTTCCCCGCTACCCAAGGCGCCAGCGCCGAGATGCACGCCCTGCTGCGCGGCTTCTCGATCGAGGTGATGCCGCGCACCGCCGAAAAGGTCGAAAACTTCCGCGAATTGCTGCCTGCCGGCACAAGGGTCTACATCGCCCACATCGACGGCACGCCCATCGAGGACATGGTCGCGACCGCCGCTCGTCTGCGGCGCGAAGGGTTTGACCCGATGCCGCATTTCCCCGCGCGCATCATCCGCGACCGTGCCGTGCTGGCCGATTGGGTCGCGCGCTACAGATCCGAGGCCGGAATAACGCAGGCGCTGCTGCTGGGCGGTGGCGTCTCGACCCCGGCAGGCGATTTCGACAACGCGATGCAGATGATGGAAAGCGGGATGTTCGACGGGTTCGACCGCCTGCACGTCGCGGGTCACCCCGAAGGCAACCGCGACATCGACCCCGACGGATCAGACAGCATGGTCATGCAGGCGCTGAAATGGAAACAGGCCTTTGCCGACCGCACAGATGCCAAGGTCGCCATTGCCACCCAGTTCTGCTTTGAGGCGGCCCCGGTGATCGCATGGGCCGACCGTCTGGCCGCCGAAGGCATCAAGCTTCCGATTCACATCGGCGTTGCGGGGCCCGCGAAACTGCAAACCCTGATCAAGTTTGCCATCGCCTGTGGGGTGGGACCATCGTTGCGCGTCTTGCAAAAGCGCGCGCTGGACGTGACAAAGCTTCTGATGCCCTATGAACCCACAGAGTTTCTGAGCGACCTGGCCGCGCACAAGGCCGCCAACCCAGACTTTGGCATCGAAGCAGTGCATTTCTTCCCGCTGGGCGGCATCAAATCCAACGCCACCTGGGCCGCCGATCATGGCGGCGCGGCGGCAATAATCGCCAAACGCGACTAGGAAAGAGGTTCAATAATGACCCGTACAGTACTGGAATCAAAAACAAAAACCGTCATCATAGGATTTGATGAACCGTTTTGTGTCATCGGCGAACGGATCAACCCGACAGGTCGCAAGAAACTGGCCGCTGAACTGGAGGCCGGGAATTTCGATACCGTCCTGCGCGATGCACTGGAACAGGTTGCGTGCGGGGCGACGGTGCTGGATGTGAACTCGGGCGCCGTGTTCACCAACAAGATGGCGCTGGACCCGCGTTATGCCGACAATAATTTCGTCGAACCCCCCCTGATGAAGGCGCTGATCGAGATGATCCAGGGTGTGGTGGACGTGCCGTTGTGCATCGACAGTTCGGTTCCCGCCGCTCTTGAGGCCGGGTTGGCTGCCTGCGAGGGCCGCCCCCTGTTGAACTCGGTCACAGGCGAGGAAGACCGGATGGACCTCGTGTTGCCGCTGGTCAAGAAATAC
>JAUSPL010000419.1 GCA_030656535.1 Gemmobacter sp. | reverse complement strand
CCTTGGCGCCGACAAACATGCGCGGGGCCTTCTTGAACTGCCTGTTGGCAGTAAAGGGCATCCAGAACGCGTTGAGGTCGTTCGGAGTTACGTTGCGATCCAGTGCCATGGGGGTCCCCTGATTGCCGCCCGTTTGTGCCTTTGACAGGGGCGGATAAGAATTTTACCGTCTGGTCATAACGCTATCAGAGCGCCCGCGCCAGTCAATGCGAACAGGTTCGAACACAGGACCCAGACAGGACACTTTATGCCATCGCCCCGACCTCGTACACGAATTCAGCAACGCAATTCCGAAACCATCTTGGCTGCGGCACTGGATATATTTTCGCAGCAGGGTTTTCGTGGTGCTACCCTGGACCAGATTGCGGACCTGGCGGGATTGTCAAAACCCAACCTGTTGTATTACTTCCCCTCAAAAGAGGCTATCCACACCGCACTTTTGACCGACTTGCTGGATGTATGGCTGCAACCCTTGCGCGATCTGGACCCTGCGGGCGATCCGCTGGCCGAAATCCTGACCTATGTGCGGCGCAAGCTGGACATGAGCCGCGACATGCCACGCGAAAGCCGCCTGTTCGCCAATGAGGTTTTGCAAGGTGCGCCCCGGATCGAGGCGACGATGACGGGTGATCTTGCCGCCTTGGTCGAGGAAAAGGCCGGGGTGATCCATGCTTGGGTCACGGCTGGGCATATCGCGCCCGTCCACCCCAAACACCTGATCTTTTCCATCTGGGCGCTGACCCAGCACTATGCGGACTTTGACGTGCAGGTCCGCGCGGTTCTGGGCCCGCAAGAGCCAGACCCCTACCCTGACGCGGCGCAGCACCTGGAAACGATGTTCATCAAGATGCTGAAGGTCTGACCCCTGCGCCGCAGCTTGAGGACACTGAAATTTGGCCGGCCGGCATCCAGACATGCATGGCCCACGGCCATCCAGACTTGGGTTCGGATTCGCGGCGGCCTTGGCGCAGGGCCTTGTCTTGTGCGGCGACAGGGGCGCCTTGCTGGGGTTTTAGCGCTGCATCTTGACTGGCTCTGACCGTCCAAGACGCAGAAAATGCGCCATGAAGGGTTCGGTTGCATCGTCTCCTCGCGTCGCGCCATACAGCCGCTTGACGGGCCGCCCCGACAAGGGACGCGTAACATAATCCGGGGACGCCTTCACATCACGCAACACCCAGTCCGGCAGCACCGCAATACCCCGATCTGACGCCACGAGCATCAAGATGACGGCCGTCAGTTCGACCTGCCGAATTGCACGGGGCTCTACCTTGGCCGGTCCCAGCAATTCGGTGAACACATCCAGCCGGGACCGATCCACCGGATAGGTGATCAACACCTGATCGCGGAAATCCTCGGCGCAGACTTCTTCTTTTTGGGCCAGGGCATTGGTTGCAGCCGCCACCACGCGCGGCTCGTAATCGAACAAGGGGTTGAAGGTGACACCGGGCAGATCCTCGGGGTCGGACGAAATCACCAGATCCACCTCTTGGCGCATCAGCGCCGGCAAGGCACCAAAGGCCAGTCCCGGCCGGATATCGACGTCTACCTCGGGCCAGGACCGTCGAAACAGTTCCAGCACCGGCAACAACCAGTCAAAGCACGCGTGGCATTCAATGGCGATGTGCAACCGCCCTGTCTTGCCCGAACGCAGCGCGCGGAACTCTTCCTCCATGGCATCGATTTCCGGCAAGATGCGGTCGGCCAGCCGCAACATCCGCTGCCCGGCGGCCGAAAGCCGCATGGGCTTTGATCGGCGCACGAACAATTCGACCCCGGCCTGATCCTCGAGTCCCTTGACCTGATGGCTCAGCGCCGATTGCGTCATGTTCAACAGATCCGCCGCCCGCGCCAACCCCCCGGCGCGCTCGATCGCCCGGATGGTCCGCAGATGGCGCAATTCGATGTGCATCTTGTGGTGATCCTCATGTTGATCTTGAGAATTATGAATTTGATGCACGTTAGCCGAAGTGGCATAAGGCGTACATCAAAAGGAGTCTGCCATGTCCACCCCGCGCGTGTCGTTTGAATTCTTCCCGCCCCGCAACCTCGAGGCGTCTTTCAAACTGTGGGAAACCGTGCAGATGCTGGCCCCGCTGGCCCCAAGCTTTGTGTCGGTCACCTATGGCGCGGGCGGCACCACACGCAAGCTGACCCATGAGGCCGTGACCACGATCGGACGGAATTTTGGCCTTAACGTCGCCGCCCATCTAACTTGCGTTGACGCCACACGGGCAGAAACCCTTGAAATCGCGAACGCTTATGCGGATGCCGGTGTCAAGGAAATCGTGGCGTTGCGCGGGGATGCGCCCAAAGGCGCGACGCGCTTCACCCCGCATCCCGACGGCTTTTCAGACTCGGTCGAGCTGATCGCCGCACTGGCCGACACCGGGAAGTTCAAGATCCACGTCGGGGCCTACCCCGACCCGCACCCCGACGCCACCAGCCCGGACGCAGATGTTGTCTGGCTGAAGCGCAAGATTGACGCGGGTGCCTCCAGCGCGCTTACCCAGTTTTTCTTCGAGCCTGAGACCTTCTTGCGATTCCGCGATTCTTGCGCGCGGCATGGAATTTCGGCGCCCATCCTGCCCGGCATCTTGCCGATTGAAAACTGGGATGGGGTAAAGCGCTTTGCAGCGCGCTGCGGCACCCCGGTTCCGGGTTGGATGGACGAAGCCTTTGCCGCCGCCAAGCGTGACGGTCGCGAAGACCTGCTGTCGATCGCCCTGTGCACCGAATTGTGCGACACGCTGCTGTCAGAGGGGGTCACGGACCTGCATTTTTACACATTGAACCGCCCGCATCTGACCCGCGACGTGTGCCACGCCCTTGGCTTGTCGCCGGAAGTTGCGCTGGAAAAGGTGGCGTGATCGGGCTTGAACTCGGCACCCCTTCACGGCCTACGCCCTGATTAGCGATAGGGTAGCCGACGCGAAGCCGTTTCTGGGGGGCGATGCGCCCCTTTTTCTTGGCGCATAGCAGGAGGGATCGAACGGGTGTTTTCCCCGACCCTTCCGGATTTCAGCTGAAATCGCGCGCAGCCAAAGCGCGGCTGATCTCGGCGCGCACCAGCTTGCGGACATTGCGGGTGATGCGTTCACCCAAGCTACCTTGCAATTCCTCGCGCAGGATTTCCCGGACCAGATCCCGCAGCATGTCTTCATCAATCAAATCGCCGCCCTCTGCGAAAAGCCCAGCTTCGGGCGTCTCGGGGTCAGGCGGCGAAAGTTCGTGCTGATCTTCGACCGTCATTTCGGCGGGTGCGTCCTCGGTATCCACCGAGTGAGAGACCTGTTCCGGTTCTGAACGCCCAAACACAATCACGTCTGGGTGCGTCATCCCCAGATCACGCGGCGGCCAGCCGATGGGCACCGCGTCAGCAAAACTGTCACCTTCATCAGGTTCAAAATCGCCAGAGCGCACGGCCAGCAATTGTTCGAGTTCTGCTATGCGCGCCTCAAGGCTGTCGGGTTCGGCGTCCGCGACCATCGGGGCCGGTTTACCCGGCACCTCATCGGGCAACACCCGCAACGCGGGCGTCAGCACCAGGCGCGGCGGAGGCGTTTCTTTGGCGATGTCCTGAGCCGCAGCCGGACGCAAATCATCCGACACAAGCCTACGGATCGACGACAACACATCCTCGATTTCGACGTTGCTCATGCGATCCGACATGTTGCCTGCCCTTTGCCCGTGTTTTGCAGTGATAGTAGCCTCAGATGGGCCGTCACACAACAGATGGACACAACTCTTGGCAAAACGGCGTTCAGTTGCCGATCGTCTTCAATATTTGATCAAGTTTCTTGCCACGGCTGCTTGTCGCGGGGGCGGTTTTGACCGCGTTGTAATACGCTGTCACGTCATAGGTCGGGATGCCCAACTTCAGGTGATCGACCGTCAACAAGCCCATTGCAGCCAGCAGGCCATAGGTGGCGGTATAGTCGCCGGTCACGGCACTTAGCCGACCCGCCTGGGCATCAAGCAATTCCTGCTCGGCGTTCAGCACGTCCAGCGTGGTGCGCGCGCCAAGTTTCGCCTCTTCGCGCACGCCATCATAGGCCGTACGCGCGGCGGTAATCTGCAAATCGCTGGCACTGATCTGGGCACGGGCAACCGCAATGCGGGCCCAACCCTCGCCCACCGCCTGATCGACCTCGGCCACCGTGTTGTGCAGCGCGGACC
>JAUSPL010000539.1 GCA_030656535.1 Gemmobacter sp. | reverse complement strand
GTAAAGGTTTGCAGATAGGTGTAGCGGCGGTCGGGATGCGACGCCCAGTCAATCGTCTCTGACGACCCTTGCGAGGGAATCCAGATCGGCGGGCGCGGCTGGGTATAGGGGCGCGGCCAAAGATTTACATATTCAAACTGATAGTGCTTCCCCTCGAATGCAAATGGCCCGATCTCTGTCCAAGCCCGGATGATCAGGTCATGGGCCTCGTGAAACCGTTCGTGGCTGGTGGCGGGGTTCGAAGACCAGGCATGATATTCCGCCCCGATCCCGCGCACGAAGCCAGCGATAAAGCGCCCTTCGGTGATATTATCGATCATGGCGAATTCTTCGGCCACGGTGACAGGGTTGTTCAAAAGCGGCAGCGCCCGGCCCAGAATCGCGATTTTCACGTTCTTGGTCCGCCGCGCCAGCGCGCCCGCCATCACCCCCGGCTGCGGCATCAGGCCATATGCGTTCTGGTGGTGTTCGTTGACGCAGATCCCGTCAAAGCCCAGCACATCGGCATATTCAAGCTCGTCCAGATAACGGTTGTACAGCTTGGCGCCCTTCTTGGGGTCGTAATAGCTGTTGGGCAGGGTGATCCACGCCGAGTTGTAGGTCTGGTCATAGTCCAGATCCAGGTCGGCATAGGGCATCAGATGCATCATGTAGAATTTCATCACGCGGCTCCCTGCAGGAATGCAACGGTTTTCTGGGTGAACTCATCTGCCTTTTCGACATGCGGCAGGTGTCCGCAGGCAGGTATGATCTCCAGCCGTGAATTGGGGATCAGCGCCTGATAGGCCGGACCGTAAGCCGGCGGCATCAGCTTGTCGTCATCGCCCCAAAGGATGAGCGTCGGTACCTGCACCCGGTGCAACCACTTTTTCAGGTCAGGGTTGTGGAACCGCGGGCTCCAACCCAGTTTTGCCGTCATCAGCCGGTTTTTCAGAACCACCATCAGCTCTTCTTGATTGGCCGGCTGGGGCATGGCGGCAGCCAGTGCCGGATCGTGGAACAGGTTCAGCGCCAGCTCCTCGGGCGACATCATGAACATATCGGCACGCTTGACGCCGGGCACATGAATGCCCGCCGCCGCAACAAGCGTCAGGCTGCGGATCGCGCTGCAATCGCGCACCGCCATTTCGGCGGCAATCCAACCGCCAAGCGAGGTGCCCACAAGATGCACAGGCCCCAGCCCAAGCTGCGCGATCATGTCCAGATAAAAGAACGCAAGGTCGTTGATTCCGTCCAGCCAATCTGGGGTATCAGAACCCCCAAACCCAGGGTGCTCTGGAACGATCACGTCAAAATCTTGCGACAAGGTTTCCATGAATGGCAACCACCGCCCTGCCCCCGACGCGCCATGCAAAAACAAGAGCGGCACGCCGCTGCCCTTGCGCATCACGCGCGTCCTGCAACCTGCAACGGTCTCCCAGGTTTCCCGATGGGTCATGCTTGCTCTGTCCTCCCTTGCGTCGCGGTTCCGGCGCCCCTCCCGGCTTCGGATAAAAGAGTATACACATTTGGAACTGGGGGCAGTCAACCCACCCTGATGGATCGTTGGAAAAAACATCGTCCGCGTAATTACAATTGATATTACATGGCAAATATCGTCATCTTGGCCGCAATCCGGGGTGTGTTTGGAAATCGCACCCAAAACACTGGCGGCGAAAACTGAATACAAAAATGCGGCAAGCGCCGTTGGGGGCGAGGATATGATGAACCGATTCTCATTGGCCGGACAGGTTGCTGCCGTGACTGGCGCTGGATCCGGCCTTGGGCTTGCGATTGCAGAGGTGCTGAGTGAGGCGGGCGCAACAGTGGCGTTGCTGGACCTTGACCCGGCTGGGCTGGCGGCGGCGCATGCCCGTATTCCGGGCTCGGAAACCCACATGCTGGATGTCTCGGACCGCGCGGCAGTGCGGCGCACGTTGGCTGAAATCGCGCAGGCACATGGCCGACTGGATATTGCGGTTGCCAATGCGGGCATCACCGCAGGGCCTGGGTACCTGACCGAAACAGGCCATATGGCCGCGGTGGATGATGCACAATGGGACCGGGTCCTGTCGGTCAATCTGTCGGGTCTGTTCGCCACGATTCAGGCCGCCAGTGCCCCGATGAAGGCGCAGGGCTACGGCCGCATTCTGGCCATAGCGTCTGTCGCCGGGCTGAAGTCCGACGTCATGGTAGGCTATGCCTACGCCGCCACCAAGGCCGCCGTCGTCAATCTGGTGCGACAGTCCGCAATGGAACTTGCCCCCCACGGCGTCACTGTCAACGCCATAGCCCCCGGCCCGTTCCGTACCAACATCGCCGGTGGCCGCATCCGCCAGCCCGAAATCGCTGCGCAATTCGCATCAATGGTCCCCATGAACCGCATTGCCGACCCAGAAGAAATCAAAGGTCTTGCCTTGCTTTTGTGCAGCCCCGCATCCAGCTTCATGACCGGCACCACCACCCCTGTGGATGGCGGCATCATGGCGCGCTAAGGAAATCACATGACCCCCATCGGTCCTATCTTGCAAACCGCGTTTGTTACCGACGATATCAAAGCCAGTATGGCGACCCTGAGCCGCGATTTCGGGGCGGGCCCGTGGTTCTGGCGCGAACGCGGCGTGTTCCCGCGTCAGACCTATCTGGGCCAACCCGTGCAGACCGCCTTGTCCATCGCGATGGCCTACGCCGGGGGGATGCTGTATGAGCTGATCCAACAGCTGGACGATAGCCCTTCCGTCTATCAGGGCGCGTCCGGGCAACGGCTGCATCACTTTGGCGTGCCAAGCGCTGACTACGACGCCAGCCTTGCCGCATGCACGGGACGTGGGTACCAGCTGGTCTATGAAGCCGAGGTGGCGAACGGTGCCCGTGTCGGGTATTTCGACACAGTCGGCGCCCTGCCCGCAATGATCGAGGTGATCGAGTTCCTGCCCGCGACGCAGGCCATGTTCGCCCGTTTTCGCGCTGCGCATGAGGGCTGGGACGGGTCAGACCCCGTGCGCCCGCTGATCCCGGTCAAGACCTGACATGCATCCCGTAACCCTGCCGCCCGAGATCCGC
>JAUSPL010000538.1 GCA_030656535.1 Gemmobacter sp. | reverse complement strand
AGTTTCTGGCGTCAGCCTTCGGCCCAGGCGTGGCAGCTTTCGTCACGGTCCTAACTTCCGAGGGCAAGGCGGGCTTTGCACGCTGGCTCAAACGGTGCCTGCGCTGGCGGCTTGGATGGGGTTGGTATGCCCTCAAGTTGCTTGCAGCACCGCTGGTGATGGGAACCGCGCTCGGGCTCCATGCTGTGCTTGGCGGCACGATACCCCCAATGCTCGTTCAGGGTCCGGTTCTGATCATCATCGCGCAATTCGCTGTCATCACGGTTCTCGGTGGCCCCTTGGGGGAGGAATTCGGCTGGCGCGGATACGCGCTGCCTGCGCTGACAACCCTTTTGGGCTGGCGGTGGGCGGCGGTCCTGATTGGCGTCGTCTGGGGGCTATGGCATCTGCCATTGTTCTGAATGCGGCGTCGATCTTATCGCCGTCAATCGCTGGGGTTTTCGCGCCACTAGCATCCAGCCTTCCGCCCCCTCGGCCTATGCGATCTTCGGTACACCCGTGCTTGCGCCGTGCGCAGGCGAGGTCGTGGTGGCATTTGATAACCGCCCCGACATGCCGGTGCCTTTGGTTGACGAAGGCTATCCGGCCGGGAACCATTTCCTTCTGCGCTGCGACCGTATCGATATCCTGCTGGGTCACTTCCGGCAGGGCAGCCTGCAGATTGCAATAGGAGACAGCGTCGTTGTGGGTCAGCAAATCGGGGAGGTAGGCAATTCAGGCGAAACAGGAGAGCCACATCTGCATATTCACGCTCAACTCCCGGGCACGCCGGAGCGGCCATTCTCGGGCGCTCCGGTTCCCATCCGCTTTCAGGGGCGCTTTCTGGTGCGCAACGACATCGTGGACATGACCTTGCCACCACCTCCTTCCAGCCCGGAAAGGTAACGAAATGGACATCCTGAAATGGACCGCCGCTGCGCTGATCTTGGTCGCAATCCTTTACGGCAGTGTCGTGGCCTTTGGTGCGTGGCGATGGAAAGAGGCAACGCGTGTGCTTGTCTCACGACTGAATGCAGCTGAGATTGCAGATGGCGCCCTGCGCTACGATGCTAGCGTGATCGCCGATCCTCCCGCCCCGGTCAGGCGGTACTTCGAGCGGGTTTTGACAGATGGCCAGCCGATGATCCGATCGGTCGATCTTGCGCTTAGCGGCACGTTCAACATGAGCCTTGATGCGCCACAATGGAGGCCGTTCACCTCTACCCAGCGCGTCATGGCCAACCGCCCGGGTTTTGTCTGGAACGGCCGCATTGCGATGTTTCCCGGCGTGCCCGTTCGTGTGCACGACGCCTATGTGGCCGGGACTGGTGTACTCACGCCTGCGCTTTTCGGGCTTTTCTCTCTGGGCACTGTTCGGGGCGAGGGCGAGATCGCGCGGGGTGAGCTGATGCGCTGGCTTGCAGAAGGCGTCTGGTATCCGACGGTCCTTCTGCCCGGGCAGGGCGTCACCTGGAAACCCGTAGATGACGCGTCGGCGCATGCCACGCTTACAGAAGGGTCGATCACGCTGACAATGTTGTTCCGCTTTAGCGAGGATGGGCTGGTATCGGGCATCCGCGTCGAGGCGCGCGGCGCACTGGTTGGGGGAGAAACCGTCATGATGCCGTGGGAAGGCCGATTCAGGGACTACCGCCCTCAGGATGGGATGATTGTCCCCTTCCACTGCGAGGTAGCGTGGATCACACCGCAAGGTGAGCGGCCATATTTCCGCGGGACAGTCATGCTAGCCGCCTATCGGTTTGCGCGATAGGACCAAGAGCCCTAGGGTCACGTCGCTGAATTTTCGTCAAGTGCTGCGAATAATGCGCCATCACGCCCACTCGAACAATGGCTTCGCGTAACGAAATCTGCCTTCGACGCTGCGCCATGATAATCTGCCGTGGCCCGATATCTGGACGGTCGTGCTCTCATCGCGGTTGATCTCAGCGATCAGTTCATTGAGGCCCTCAGGAAGCCTGAACCGCCCTTCTGATCACGCGGGAAGCGCACCGACAGGGCTTTGCGCTCCAGAACTGGCTTATCTGTCCTTGCCTGCGGGCTTGGTGGCTTGTGCGCCCGCAAGACTTGGCACGACCCGTTCAAGCATCAGGGTCAGGAACAAGATCAGGGCGATGACCAGAAAAACAGCCTCGATGCGGAAGGTCGCCTCCATTGGTGTGGGGGCAGAGACGAGCAGGACGCCTGCGGTCATTGCCGCCGCCGAGATCGGCCGCGGGTGGGGCAGGAAGCGCAGACCAAGACCAAAGGCGGCAAGCGCCAGCAGCAGACGCCATGTGTCGGGCGTCCCGGCCAGTTCGATGAGGACGGCGCCCGCTACGCCAAGTGCCGCGCCGTGGCCGTATTTGAGAAGGGCACCGGGCCTGTCCCGCATCGGCATCAGGCAGCGCGAGACGAACAGGATCACGATCCAGTAGGCATGAGGCATGAGGCATGAGGCATGTTTATCGACATCGCCAGACCGATGGACAACGCAATGCCAACGGAAAGGAAGATTGCCAGCCGGACCGCCTCGGCCCGGTTGGCCCGCGGTGGGCGCAGGATAGACGTCATGCGCAGGTGTGCCGTCACCAGATAGCCCCCGCCAAGACCGAGGATAGCCAGGGCGAGCATCCGGACGTCGCTCCCGCGTTCTGTTGCGACGGCGAACAGAACCACAGCCAAAAGCACTATGACCGAGACACGGGTGCCGACCCGTGTCACCTCGACCGCCGCCACGACCGACAAGGCGATGCAAAGGCCCAGCACAACCGGCAGGACCGGAAAGGCCAGGACGAGCCCGGCCGCGCAGATGGAACCCAAGGCCCGCGATCAGCGCGGCCTGTAGCCCACCGGACAAGCCGCGAAAAGGCCAACGGAAAAGCCTGCGGTTGCCGCCATGCTGCCTGCGCCGCCAGTCGCGGCATAGCCTGCGATGCCAAGGCCAAGGGCGGCAGCGCAGATCGCCAGGGCATAGCGCCAAGGCAAGACGGAGGGAACTGCAGGGCTGGGGTGGGGGATTGCCTCGGTCACATCATCCACTCCACGGGCAAAACCCCGATGATCTTGACCATGGCCCGATCAAGCCATGTCGTGTTGGGTTCGGTGGATTGTACCATCTGCGCGCCGCTTTCATCGCGGGTGACCCATTCCAGCGTCTGCGTGGGCGAAAGGCGCAAGGCATAGGCGCCCCGCTCCATCATCTGATCCACCGCCCGCGTCACCGCCACCGCAAAGGTTGGGCTTTCGATCAGCAGGCCCATTTCGGTGTTCAACCCCGCCGAACGGGGGTCAAAGTTGAATGACCCTATGAAGACCCGTTCCCCGTCGATCGCAAAAACCTTGGAATGCAGCGAGGATGCAGAACCCGCAAGGAAGCTGGCCAGCGTCTGGTCCTGTTGCGGGATCAGCGGATCGGCCCTGAGTTCGCCCAAGCCCACCCCACCTGCAAGCAAGGCGGGGCGATATTTGGCATAAGAGCCGTGTACGGCCATGACATCGGTTGCCTCTTGCGCGTTGGTCACCACCCGCACCGCGACACCTCGGCCTGCAAGACCGGTCAACAGCTCCGTCCCGTCCTGTCCCGGCACGAAATAGGCCGAGATCAGATCAACCGAAACGGTCGGGCCGGTCGCCGCATCCGTCAGAATCGCACCCAGCCTTTCGATCAGCAACCCACCGACACTTTGTTGGCCAAGGCCCTTGGCCGGGTCATCAGTGATCACTGTCACCTGCGCCCATTCCACCGCGTCGGGGCCTGCCATCAGGGTCTGCATCAACGGCGAATTTCCGATGGCGGCCAGATAGGGGTCCGACAGATCGGCGGCCCGCGCCGCCGCAATCGCTGTCTGCAGGCGCGCCAGACCGTCGGGTACGACGGGCAGGATCAGCCCCGCAGGATAGGCCGAGGCGCTGTTCCAGAAGGCGTCAAACGCCACCGACACATCCGCCGCAGCCGGGCCAAGGGCCATCACGTCGGTGTCGATGTAATGTACGTCCCGGCCAAAGGCGAAGTAGATGTCGCCCACGTTGCGCCCACCCACCACGCTTGCAGCACCATCCGCCGTGAACGACTTGTTGTGCATCCGCCGGTTCAGCCGGAAAAAATCGAACGCAAAGGACAAGAGTTTCGGGCGGCGCAGGGTGAAGGGGTTGAACAGGCGAACCTGCATGTTCGGCAGGTCATCCAGCGCGCGCAGTTCCGCGTCCAGACCCGCAATGCCATTGTCATCCACAAGCAGGCGCACCCGCACCCCGCGCTCTGCCGCTGCGCGCAACTCGTCCAGCAGCAGGTAGCCGGTCGTGTCCGCCTGCCAGATGTAATACTGCACATCCAGCGTCTGTTCGGCAGTCCGCGCCAACAGCACACGGGCGGCAAACGCCTCGCCCCCGCCAGCAAGGGGGATCACGCCGCTCTTGCCCGGATGTGCCGCCTGCCCTTGCAGAACAGCAGCGCCTATTCGTGTCTGGTCGGTTGCCGTAATGGCCTCGGTCGTCTCGATGCCCTGGCGATCCGGCAGTGGAAACAGAATCTTCATGGCAAGCAGTCCTGCGCCAGCAAAGACCAATACGGTCAGAATTATGCGGAGTACTGCCAAGGTGTTTCGCTTCCAGAGGTTCTGGTTTGGCTTAGCAGACTTCCGGCGCCCGTTCCATCTGGGTGGATTTGCTGCTCGTCGTTTCAGATTGAGCCAGCAAGGCAGCGAGTGTCCGTGGCTACGAGGACAAGGGTGCGGAGATTAGCGACTTCTCGGCCATAACGCGGAAAACTCCGGAGCATTCGAAAACAGCCGGTCGAGGGGCCACGACAACGCTTTCTCATAATGATCTCGATGCATTCACCTGGAACTCCATCCCATCGATCACGATGTCGGTGTCCGGCGTATTGAAGTGTCCATCGCAACATCCTATGCCCTGCGGGCCGTGGGTGTTGCACTTGAAGTTTGAGTCTAAGAGGTCCGAGTTGTAGCTATTCGTATGCGCCCCCCTCCCAATGGTTCCTCCCCGGCCCCAAACGTATGCGGGGGGGCGCAGCGCGGCGTTTCGCTAGCGACAGGCAGTTTCACCGGGGAATCCAGGCGGAATCCACTTCGCGGATGCCATCTCAGTAAATTACAATATATCAATGACTTAATTAATCACGATCTTGGCGCGCTGGATTCTTTTTGCGGAAGCCAGGGAATCCACTTTTCGGAAGCCTCCTTGGCCGGAATCCAGCCAGCGGAAGCCGCCCTTTTCGATCCGTTATGGATTGGCCAGGGCCACGCCTGATCGCGGACGTCAGCTGCGGTTCTAGTCCGCCATGATAGCTTGCGCCCCTGCTTCGAACACCAGTTCGGGCAGGACCACCTCCCACTCGTCGCGGCGGAGCAGGTGGTTAAACTCTTCGTCCCCGTCCTCGCGCCGCCAGTTCAGGATGGCAGCGACCTCGCCGCGCAGGAAGGTGGCGCTTTCGGGCGGAGCGAAGGCGCGGGACAGACGGGCAAGGGTTTGGCCTTGGGCGTTGTCGATCCGCCAGCGGTCGCCGTCGCGGATCAGGTGAATGGGGTCGCCGGGGCGGGCGGCGGCAATGGCTGTAAGCGACGGGTCACTTGGCCGCAGCCGCCCGGCGAAGGACAGGTCCACCAGCTTGGGATCTGGTGGCACGTAGCGCAGGCGTGCGCGCGGAAGCGAAGCCGTTTCGAGGGTGACGCGGCGGGACAGCACCGCATCGCCCGAGCGGACAAAGGCATGTGGGCCGTCGGTCAGCACGGTCAGGGTCGACCGCGCCCGCGTCATCGCGACATAGAACAGGCGGCGAGGCGCATCGGCATCCTCGCCGCGCGACGGGCGATCCCAGCCGCCGTTCAGGATGGCGACATGATCGAACTCCAGCCCCTTGGCGCGGTGGGCGGTCATAAGAAGAAGGCCCCGCTGTTCGCCCCGCACATCCCGCGCCCATTCGCCGAACCACTGCACGAGGTCAGACACCGGGGCGGTCTTTTCGACCAGTTCGCGCGCCAAAGTACCGATGCCTTCGCCGATCAGGTCGGTCCAGCGCGATTGCGGCTGCGCGTTCAGGATCGCGACAAGATCGGAGATGGTCAGCAACCGGGTTCGATCTGCCAGGAGGGCGCGGACGAAGCCCTGCATCTCGCGCATACGCCACAGGTTGAGCGGCTTTTCGTTGGCCATGTCGATGGGAATGCCCTGGGCCTCGGCATAGGCTCTAACGGGTTCCAGCCGCCGCCAGTCGCGGGCGATCACGGCGCAGCGGCGCCAGGACCAATCGGGGTCCAGCTGTGACAGGCGCAGCAGTTCGTCAAGCGCGGCCACGGCTTGCGCGGCATCGCCGCCCGCGTCCAGCAGGCTGACCCGCCCTTGCGCCACCGGGTCCAGCGCCGCCCAATCTCCCCCCGAGATCGCTTTGGCGCGGGCGCGGTTCACCGTGATATCGTGACCCGCCTTCATGCGCTGAGCAGCGGGCGCGATCACGGCATTGGCCGCCGCAATGATATGGGCCGTGGAGCGGTAGTTCTCGGTCAGCCAGACTGGTTTGGCGGCATAATCCGCCTCAAACCTTCGGATAAAGTCAATGCTTGCCCCGGCGAAGGCGTAGATGTTCTGGTCATCGTCGCCCACAGCAAACAGGCTGATGCGCAGGTCATCTTCCAGCGACCGACCAGCCACCGCGCCAATCAGGGCGTATTCCTCGGGGCCGATGTCCTGGTATTCGTCGACCAGCAGCCAGCGATATCCTTGAATCAGCGTCTCGCGCAGGGCCTCGGCCTCGGGTTTGGTCAGACCATCGCCACGCAACAAGGCAACAGCTTGCATGACGATGCCGTCAAAATCGCGCGGACCCTCGTGATCGCCTGCAAAGCTCGCCCCCATCAGCCGCATCGCCAGCGCGTGGCAGGTCGACACCGTCACCCCCGCTGCGTCATCCCCGATCAGGCGGCGCAGGCGTTCGCGGATCTCGGCGGCGGCGTGGCGGTTGTAAGTCAGCACCAAAATACCGCGCGGGTCCTCGCGTTTCATGCGTATAAGAAATGCAATCCGGTGCACCAACACTCGCGTCTTGCCCGATCCCGGCCCGGCCAGCACCAGCACGTTGGTCTGTTCGCGGTCATCGCGGACGATCTCGACCTGAACCGGGTTATCCAGCGCATCGACAATTGTACGCCGTGAGGTGCCGGTGGTTTGCCGCCGGATTTCCGTTCCGCGCCCCGGCAGCCAGCGGCGCAGGAAAGCGTCACGGTCCAGCACGAAGTAATCCTCGGAAAGGCGCTGGGCCTGGTCCATCGCCTCCAGCCCCTTCTCCGCATAGGCGGCCATCACATGGGTCTGGATCGTTGTCTCCCCGTAATGCTCTTCGAGTGGCGCGAAGTGCTGCACAGTGAAGGGGCCACCCTTGGGGTTCAGATGCACCGTGATCGCCGGGCGGAACACCGTCAGGCCCCGGCCAAGGGTGGCCACCTGCTGTTCATGCAGCCACAAGAGCGCGCGGTCCATCAAGCGGGTTATGTCCTTGACCTCCGCCCGCAGAAGGGCATCGCCGTTCAGCGCATCCAGCATCGCGCCAAGGGTGGTTTCCACCTGAATGTCCTTGCCGCGTGTGCCCTTGGCGACCTTGCCGGTCAGGTGCGCCAGCAGCGCCTGCGCCCCCTGCCGCCGCAGATCAGCGGTGCGGGCGACCACAGGCCATGACCGTTCCAGCCGCGCGAAAATCGTGTTGCGACTGACCTTACGAAGCGTCAGGTTCCCCCGCCCGCCATCCTGATCGCGCCCATCCTGCGACATGCCGCGCAGGATGGTTTCCACCAGATCCGGCCGCACTTGGGCATGTCCCTTGTCGCGCAAGGCCTGACAAGTCTCGGTCAGATTCAAAGGTTGCGCCTCGGCCGCTTCGGCATCCGGCACGGCCTCTTGCATCAGGGCAATCAGGTCAGCCTCCTTCCGGGCCGCGTGTTCCAGACGGCGGGCCGAGGCATCCTCGACCCCCAGATGAACGTAGACGGTGATGCCCGTGTCGTTGCTGGCGATCCCCAGCACCTCAAGATCGGCAAAGGCCCGGTGCAACTCGCGCCCAGACAAGCCGCAAGCGCCCGTCAGGTCATCCGTGGAAACCCCTGCATCGACAGGCGCGTTCATCACATGGCGCACAAGGTCCATCAGTTGGGTGCGCCGAACCCCGGTGATCTGCGCCCGTTCCAGGATGGCCGAAGCCTCATCTAACGACCGGATGCGCAGCGACGACGGGAACACCTGCACCCGGTTTTCTTCGCGGGAAAGCAGCGTCGCTTCCTCCAGCCAGGCCACGGCGGTTTTGACGCGGGTGTCGTCGGTGGTCTTGTCGCGCTCGAACTCCTGATCCTTCTCCTCGCGCACGATCTCACCCGGGGTGGCCACCACCTCGCCGGATTTGTGCTTTTCCATCCGGCGCAGCGCCTTCAGGATCGCGCCGATCTCATGCCTTGCCAGACGTGACCGGGCCGAGAGCGAGAACTGCCGCTCCACATCTTCGGGGCTGAACAAGAGCACGCAGTTGGCTGGGGCACGATCCCGGCCCGCGCGGCCCGCCTCTTGCAGGTAATTCTCGAGCGACCCCGGAATGTCGCCATGCACGACAAGCCGGATATCGGGCTTGTCGATCCCCATGCCAAAGGCATTGGTCGCGGCGATCACCCGCAACTGGCCGGTGCGGAACGCTTCTTGCACATCGCGCTTGCGGTCAGGCGGCAGGCCAGCGTGGAAGAAGTCCGCAGCCAACCCCTGCCCTTTCAGGAACCCGGCCACCTTTTCCGTCGACCCGCGGGTGGCGCAATAAACCACCGCGCCCGATGCGCCCTCGGGCGGCAGGTTGGCCTCGATCGCCGACAGGATATCGGTCAGCTTGGTCGCCTTCTGCGTGGGCAGAACCGCGAAGGACAGGTTGGTTCGCACCGCGCCGCCATCCAGTAGCATCAAATCGACACCAAGGCGCGTCTGGAAATGGTCACGGATGTCGCGCACCACCTCGGGCTTGGCCGTGGCCGTCAGGCACAGGACGGGCGCTGGGCTGTCGCCCGAGAACTCCTTGATGAAGCGGCTGACATAGCGGTAATCGGGCCGGAAATCGTGCCCCCATTTGCTGACGCAATGCGCCTCGTCCAGCACCCAAAGCCCGACCTCGCGCTGTTGCAGAACCGTGCGGATCGACGGCGAGCGCAATTGTTCGGGCGAGATCAGCAGCATCGCTGCATCCCCCATCCGCACCTTTTCCAGCGCGTCATGCCGTTCGGGCAGCGACAGCATGCCGTTGACGGTGACTGCAGCTGATATCCCCGCCCGCGCCAGCCCCTGCACCTGATCGGCCATCAGCGCCACAAGGGGCGAGATCACCACCGTCAGCGCCCCGGTCTTGTCGAACCGCGACAGCGCCGGGATCTGATAGCAGATCGATTTACCTGTGCCGGTGGGCAGGATGCCCAGCACCGATTTGCCCGCCATCGCCTCGGCCACGATCCTTTCCTGCAAAGGGCGGCCCATGTCATCAACCGGCTGCGGGCGGAAGGACGGAAAGCCGAACCAGCGTTCCAGCGCGGCGTTCGGGTTGTTCTTCTCTGCACACCAAGCACAGCCCGGATCGCCGCAATTGGTGTCGCGCAGATGCCGCACGATGC
>JAUSPL010000533.1 GCA_030656535.1 Gemmobacter sp. | reverse complement strand
ATGCGTCACATCCTCGGGTGTCAGGTCCAGTGCCGCAAATGCTTCGGCCAGTTTGCCCACCGTGGGCTGGAAATCAGGGCCGGACCCTACGTCAAACAGCACCGTATTGGTCCCGTCACGCAGCAACGTCACGTTGCAAGGCGGGGTCAGGATGTCGGTCGGCACGTTGTATTTGGCCACGATCGCCGCCATCTCGTCCTGTGGCATGCCGCCCAGAATGAAATCGCCCGGCAAGACAAGATTGCCGTCCAGCAGGGTGTCGATCTGCAATGTGCCCAAGGTCAGCGTGGTCCCTGCCCAAAGCCGACGGGGGGCAAAAGGCAGCGCCAAGGCTGCGGCAGAAGCGGACAAGAAATAGCGGCGGTTCAGCATGGAGCACCTGTCAAAAAAATGGCGACGGGCAAGGGTTGCCCGCCGCAAAGTCAAAATCAGCCGAAAGCATCAGCGGTGATCCCCGCATACCAGCCAAGGCTTTCTTCATAGGTTGCCTTGCGCAAGGCCGCATCCTCGCCTGTGCCAGAGATGAAGCTCTCGACCGAAGCGATCTTTTCGGGTGTCGGCTCATAGCTTGCGCCGACCTTGACCCCATCCTCGGGTGCGATCAGCGACCAGCAGGTGTTGGAATACTTCGCCGGAAACACCTTGGATCCAGTCAACTCGCCCCGGATCGTCATTGCCGCGACCTTGGCCTGGCTGTTGGCCGAGAACCCCGATTTCGGCATATCGCCCTGCGCCGATGAATCGCCAAGCACATAGACGTTTTCGTCGGCTTTGGACTTCATGCTGTCGGGGTGGACAGGTGCCCAGCCAGTGTCGTCGGTCACACCCGCAATTGCCGCAATCCGGCCAGCGATCTGACCGGGGATCACGTTGCAGACGTCCACCTTTTGCGCCTCACCCTCGATGACAACCTCCATCGAATCCGGCCGCACCTCGACCTCGCCGCCCCCGAATTCCGGGCCGACCCAGGTGACCATTCCGTTATAGTATTTGGCCCAGCCTTCCTCGAACAAGGCCTGCTTGGAATACTTGTCCTTGGGGTCCAGCACGAGGATCTTGGCCGTCGGGTTGGTTTGCTTCAGAGCATGGGCGACCATGCTGACCCGCTCATAGGGACCGGGGGGGCAACGATATGGGTTGGGCGGGGCCACCATGGCAAACGTGCCGCCCTGCGGCATGCTGTCGACCATCGCCTTCAACAATTGGGTCTGCGGCCCTGCCTTGTAGGCATGGGGCATGACCTCGACGGCGTCCAGTGACCAGCCGGGCACCGAGTCGTCCTTGAAGTCGATACCGGGCGACAGCACCAACCGATCATAGGGCAGCACCTGCCCACCTGCCAGCGTCACAGTCCTGGCCGCGCGGTCGACGCCTGTGGCCATATCGTGGATCACGGTCACGCCTGCGCCGATCTTGTCATAGCCATGCTGAAGGCTTTCGAAATCGCGCAGTCCGCCCAAGTAAAGGTTGGAAAAGAAACAGGTCGTATAGATCGGGTTGGCCTCGACAAGCGTGACGTCCAGAGCGCCGCCGCCGTCCTTGGCCAGATAGCGCGCAGCGGTCGCGCCGCCGGCCCCACCACCGATGACAACAACCCTGAGCTTGGCCTGACCCCAGACGATCGGCGCGGCAAGCAACGACGCCGCTGCAAGGCCCGTGCCAATAAAAGATCTTCTCTTCAGGATCATGTCAGTGTCCTCCCACAGGGTGATTGTTACTCACGGTTGATTCGCGCGACGTGTCAGTCCAGGCTTTCAAAGTAAGCGGCGAGTGCCGCAATCTCTTCGTTCGACAAGCGCCCCGCCATCATCTGCATTACGGGGTGCGGGCGAAGCTTTGCCTTGTAGGCGTGCATCGCAGCGACGAAATCCTCGGCAGGCCAATTCGTAATCGTCGGAATTCCCTGATCGCTGCCGTCGCGTTGATGGCAGGTGCTGCATTCCGATGACAGATATTCGCCGTACTCCGGGTCGCCCTTGATCGACAGGATTTCAGGCGCAAGGTCTGGCAGGGTTTTCAGCGCCGTCGGCTCTGCCTCGGGAATATCGCGCGGCTGGTCCGAATAATCCCGCAAAAAGGCAAGCAGATCGCTGCGTGCCACAGGATCGTCCATGCCGCGAAAGCTCATCCGCGTGCCAGAGACCAGCGATCTGGGATTTTCTATATAGGTATCAAGGCTTTTCAACGTCCATGTCAGGCCATCACTGCCCATCCGCAACATGGATTTCGAATAGTTGAAATCCTTGTTCGCCCCAGCGCGTCTACCGAAAATCCCGGTCAGAGTGGGTCCAACCCGATTAACGGCTTCGGGGCCGACCTGATGGCAGGCCGCGCACTGGCGCTGAAACAGCTTGGCCCCGCGCGCAGCATCACCAATTTCCTCTGCCGCCACGGGGGATGCCCCCATGACGACGAAAAGGGCCAGCGCGAGAGGGAGAGCGCCCTGACCCATCAGTTCAGTCGCCGAACGTCGCCAGATAGGCGATGACTGCGGCGCGATCATCTTCCTTTTTAAGCCCCGCGAAAGACATCTTGGTGCCCTTCATGAAACCTCTGGGATTTTCGAGAAAGGCCTGCAGCGATGCCTCGTCCCACACCAGCCCAGCCGCCGCCATCTCGGTCAGGGCCTTGGAGTATTTGAAGCCATCGACAGTACCCGCTGCCCTGCCGATCATCCCGTTCATCACCGGCCCAGCGCCGTTCTTTGCGCCGTCACCAACCTTGTGGCAGGCGGCGCATTTCTTGAATACCTTTTCGCCATCTGCGATCAGTTCAGGGTCTGCTGCAGCAACGACAGGTGCGGCTTCGACAGCCGGGGTTTCCGCAGGTGGGGCCGCAGGGGCCGCGTCGGTAGCCTCGACTTTGGCCGCTGGCTCGGGCGCACTCGTCTCGGCCACAGCCTCGACAGGTGCCGACCCTGCTTCTTGCGGTGTCACGTCAAGAACGGTTGCATGGCTGGTGATTTCGACCGTTTCCTTGCAGTTCTCCATGCAAGGCTCGCGGATGAACATGGGCAGCTCGACCGTGTCGCGATCATCCAGGATAAAACCATCACTGTTTGGCAAAACCACTTCGGTGAAGTTTTCCTTGGACAGAACGAAATCTTCGTCAACCAGGTCGTTGTTGTAAAGCATGTAGGCGGTGATCGCATAAACCTCGTCCGGGCTTAGCGACTGCGCATTGCCGAATGGCATCGAGCGGTTGACATAGTCGAAGGCAGTCGACAGGTGCGGCCAATAGCTGCCTAGGGTTTTCAGTGGGTCAGCCTCGTCCAGCGTGTCCATGCCCCCCGCAAGCTTCGGCCAATTGCCTTGGCCTTCACCAAACTCTCCGTGGCACGAAGCGCAGTTGTCCGAAAACAGATCTTCGCCCGTCAGAACATCGCCCGATCCTTCGGGCAGACCGGTGCCGTCGGGTGACACGTCCTTGTCCCAGGCGGCGACCTCTTCAGGTAGCGCCGGTCGACCAATGCCCAGCTTTTCAGCCAGTGCCGGGCTTGCAAGAGCGGTCAGGATGGCTGTGCCGATCACCAGATCACGAAATTTCGACATTCTCAGCCTCTCCTGTCGCTTTGACCCACCAGGTCTGGATACAGTTGTTGTGATAGACCGAGTTCAATCCGCGCACGTCGCGCAGTTCGGTCTTGGTGGGCTGAACATAGCCAGTGCTGTCGATGGCGCGGCTTTGCACCAGCATCTCTGACCCATCCCAGACGTGGTCAAGATAGAACCGGTGCAGCGCCTTGTTGTGGGCGTTGGGCACAAGGCGCGCGGTTTTCCAAGTATTGCCCCCGTCGACGGTAACATCAACGCGGGCGATGCTGCCGCGACCCGACCACGCAAGCCCGGTGATCACCAGTGGGCCGGGGCCATGGGTGATCGGCGACTGCGGGCTGGGGCTGGTGACGACCGACTTGGCATCCATCACCCACGTCCACTTGCGACTGACGCCA